>NZ_CAWOJA010000023.1:0-38989 GCF_963881615.1 Rahnella sp. CJA17(1/100)
TTACGCTTTCCTCATTCAGTGTCAACCGTT
The DNA here is from genome assembly GCF_963881615.1 of Rahnella sp. CJA17(1/100). Classification (NCBI taxonomy): domain Bacteria; kingdom Pseudomonadati; phylum Pseudomonadota; class Gammaproteobacteria; order Enterobacterales; family Yersiniaceae; genus Rahnella; species Rahnella sp. CJA17(1/100). The sequence continues at coordinate 31 of NZ_CAWOJA010000023.1, forward strand.
TATTTTATCCGGTTGCCGCTGTTTTTAATCTTTCCGACCCGGTTACTTCGTGATGTTGTTCACGTTGTTCCCTGTCGATGGAGCGGCATTATAGGGATCCGAATTTTTTGCACAAGCCTTTTTTCCAATAAAAGGATCGACTGCGTGTTTTTCGACCCCTTCGCAGAGATCTCACCCGATCTGCTGTTTTTAACGCCGATCTTATCGCCCCTCAATTGGTATTTCCCCCGACCCGAACTATATTGCCAAGATTAATACTCACTTACGGGGTACTTCAGATGTCTCAGACTTTACGTTCTTATCAGGGATTAACACCAACATTGGGTGAAAGAGTGATGGTGGATCCCTCAAGCGTGGTGATTGGCGATGTGGATCTGGCTGATGACGTCAGTATCTGGCCACTGGTTGTAATACGTGGTGATGTGAATAATGTGGTTATCGGCTGTCGGACTAATGTGCAGGATGGAAGTGTGCTCCATGTGACTCATCAGTCACGACATAATCCCGAGGGGCACCCTCTTATTATTGGGGAAGACGTCACTGTCGGGCATAAGGCGATGCTGCATGGTTGCACGATCGGAAACAGAGTTTTGGTCGGAATGGGATCAATACTGCTGGACGGGGCTATCGTCGAAGACGATGTCATGATTGGTGCAGGCAGTCTGGTTCCACCTGGGAAAACACTCGAAAGTGGCTACCTCTATTTAGGAAGTCCTGTTAAGCAGATACGAGAACTGACTTCTGATGAACTCGCAGGACTGACATACTCTTCTAATAATTATGTGACATGGAAAGATCTCTATCTTTCACAGGAGCAATAAGAAGCGTACTGCCTGAACAGTAATAAATCTGATTGTTCAGGCATTTCACAATCACCCCAGCAAGTCTTTCTTTAGCTCCTCAAGCACTGGTTCTATTTGGGGCATCACCCCATGCCACAGATAAAAAGCGTGCGCTGCCTGCCCCACCAGCATCCCCAGCCCGTCTGCATAATGAGTTACCCCATTATTTTTCGCCCAGGTGATAAAAGGCGTTAAACCCGACTGATAAAACATGTCGTAGACGCGGGTCTGCGTCGTCAGCACACTTTCGGGGATCTCTGGGATCTGACCTTTAATACCCGATGCAGTAGCATTAATGATCAGATCGAAAGATTCATCGGCCAGATCGGCCAAAGCAATAGCCCGGATATCCCCTTTCTTTTCGAAAATATGGCTCAGGTGCTGTGCGCGTTCAAACGTCCGGTTAGTAACAACAACCGGGCAGCCATAGTACAGTAAAGGAAGTATCACCCCACGCGCAGCGCCACCGGCGCCAATCAGAAGAACCCGGTCCCCTCGCTTTAAAAGCGCCAGCCGCTCAAGATCGTTCAACATGCCGATGCCGTCGGTGTTATCCCCAAGCAATCGCCCATCTTCGAACTTTTTAAGCGTATTCACAGCACCGGACATGGCAGCCCGCTCGGTCAGCTCATCTGACTCAGCAAAAGCGCGCTCTTTGAAAGGTACTGTAATATTTGCCCCCAGTGCTCCGTTTTCAAAAAAGGAACGCAGCGTCTCTTCAAACGCTTCTTGCGGGGCCAGAACCGTGCCATATGTATGGTCGATCCCCGTCTGTCGGGCGAAAAGCGCATGAATGCGAGGGGATTTGCTATGGCCGATCGGATTCCCAAATACCGCAAAAGATGGCGTGACTTTCATTTGTTAACCTTGACGAATAAGGTTGCCAGTGAGGGCATCCCGAATTTCAGATGGATTATCTCTTCCTCCCACATCGCCATCCAGAACGGGAAAATCTTTCCCAAACTGAAGCCTGACTTCTTCAGACAAACGGCAAGGAGGTTGCCCGTTCAGGTTCGCACTGGTTGAAACCAGCGGTTTTCCAAATTTTTGGCAGAGTTCTTTTACCAGAGGATGGTCTGTGACACGCACCGCCAGCGAAGTGAAACGGCCGGTAAGCCAATCAGGTGTCGAGGGTTTTGCAGGCATAACCCAGGTAACGGGGCCTGGCCAGAATGAAACGACATGCGCAAGCTGTTGCTCCGTTAAAGATGAGTCATCAATATAAGGAAGGAGCTGCTGATAATTGTCAGCAATCAGAATGAGTCCTTTATCTTTTGGACGTTTTTTCAGCGCCAGCAATGCCTCGACGGCTTGTTCGCTATCTGGGTCACACCCCAACCCGAAAACCGCTTCCGTTGGATAAGCAATAACATGTTGTCCGTGAAGCGCCTCAAGCACTGCACTCAATGATTTTTCTGTCTCTTTATTCATCTTGTTCGTTATCTTTTATTTCTACGGCTTTGCCGCACAATTTACTGGCACAGAATAACTTAATCCCCTGAGCCGTTTTCTTTTCCATCAACAATGGGTAATGGCAATGAACACATTCTCCTGCAACTGGCTTATTATTGATGGCAAACTGACATTCCGGGTAACGATCACAGGCGTGGAATACTTTGCCAAAACGTGATTTGCGCTGTAACAGATGACCCTTTCCACATTGCGGGCAGCCCAGAGTAGTTTCTTCAGGTTTATCGATAGCTTCAATATGATCGCATTCAGGATACTGACTGCAACCAATAAACATGCCGTAACGCCCCTGCCGCAGCACCAAAGTGGAGTCACATTTAGGGCATGCCTGTCCTTCCAGGATTTTCACAATATGCCCATCCGCCTGTGATTTCAGGGGACGAACATACTGACATTGCGGGTAGGATGAACAACTGAGAAAGGGGCCGTGGCGACCACTACGGATCACCAAATCGGCCCCGCATGCTGGACAGGATCCATTTTGCTTATCAGCAAAAAGTGCTGCTTTTGTCATATGTTACGTTTTACCTGTTATCTCTTAGTGCAGATAACCTTCATTAACTTCAAATAATAGCTCTTCCATTTGCTGATACGCTCTTTCATATCCGGGAATATTAAACAGAACCATCAGCACGACCCACTTCAGATCCTCAAGATCGAATTCTTCAGTGTCCAGAGCCATAACACGATCGATAACCATCTCTCTGGTATCGAAATTCAATACTTTGATTTGTTCCAGAAACAGCAAAAAACCACGACAACTGCTATCTAACCGACTCGTTTCCTCATCGGTATACACACGTAATGCTGAAGGATCAGAATCCAGCATATAAGATGGGGTTCCACCCTCTTGCATGTCCGCAAGTTTTTCAAGCCAATTCAGCGCATTGTGAATATCAGCCCGGTGAAAACCAGCCTCGGCCAAGTCATCCGTTAACCTATCCTCGTCAACATTCATCTCCGCTTCGTTGTGAATGTAAGTTTCAAATAAGTACATTAGTACGTCGAACATGGCTTGCCCTCTTAATTCGGACATAGCCGCCGGGTACAGCTGCGATCCATCCTGCTAACTCCAGTTCGAGTAGTTTACCTACAACTTCTGGCACAGGTTGGCCGGCACGTTCGGCGACGACGTCAACAGATGTCACCTCATATTCTACGTTAGCCAACACATCAGCAAATGGCAATTCAACTTCGCTATCTGGCGCACAAATATTCACCTCTGACGCATCAGAGTGACCATCCGGAGGCATTTTCAAGGATTCTGACGCTTTGATATTTGGAAACCAGGTCAGCCCGCTCCCTATATGTTCGGCGATATCATTGGGCTCAGTCACCAGATAAGCGCCCTGCTGAATAAGCCAGTGTGTTCCTTCGCAGGTTGCACTTCCCAGCGGGCCTGGCAACGCGAACACTTCCCTTCCTTGCTCCAGTGCATAGCGTGCAGTAATCAATGAGCCGCTGCGCAGCGTGGCTTCGATAACAAGTACACCCGCACTCAACCCGCTGATAACCCGGTTACGGCGGGGAAAGTGGGCAGCTAAAGGCGGCGCCGTCACCAGATGTTCTGAAACCAGAGCTCCTCCCTGCTCGAGGATGCGATCTGCGAGCTTCAGATGACAGGGTGGATAGCGCTTCATCAGTCCGCTTCCCAACACAGCAATCGTCTTACCCTGAGCTTCTAGTGTTGCCTTATGGCTGATTCCATCAATTCCCATTGCCAGACCGCTTGTCACGGTAAAACCACTGCTGACCAGCCCCCCTGCAAATACCTGTGCATATTGTTCGCCATAATGTGAGTAATCGCGGCTTCCCACCATCGCTATTTGCGGGGATAGCAGTAATTCAGCGGCTCCTTCTGCGAACAAAATCAGAGGCGGGGAGGATATTTGTGCTAACAGCGGGGAATAAAACTCGCTACCAAAAGTAATAAGATGACAATTCTCTCCTTCCAGCCATTTCAATGATTCAACTAACCAGCGCTGATTAATATGCTGAAAATCGGCTATTTGTTCGGGGAGAAGCCCACTGTTTGCTAATTCTGAGGACGAATAAATGCCCCGGCAGAATAAGGTCTGAATGATCCCCATAGCGTGATGAGGATCGAGGCGTTTTAACACCGACAAACGTATCCATGCTTCCTGTAATGTCATTATCCATTCCCTTCTCAAGGCCTTTCAGCGACTGATACAATTGGCAGAGGATGCTGTCAATCTGGGCAGGAAATGTCTAGAATAGAGTCTATATATCTTCAATCAATTGAATAAAGATCCAGAAAAATATGTCCGTATTACAGATATTACATTTCCCAGACGAGCGGCTTCGCATAACGGCAAAACCGGTCAAAGAAGTTAACGCTGAAATCCAGCAGATCGTGGATGATATGTTTGAAACCATGTATGCAGAGGAAGGCATTGGCCTTGCTGCAACTCAGGTCGATATTCATCAGCGTATCATCGTGATTGATGTCTCTGAAAACCGCGACGAGCGTCTGGTTCTCATCAACCCTGAATTGCTGGAAAAGAGCGGCGAAACAGGGATTGAAGAAGGCTGTCTGTCGATCCCTGATCAACGGGCGCTGGTGCCGCGTGCTGAAAAAGTAAAAATCCGCGCGCTTGACCGTGACGGTAAAACCTTCGAGCTCGAAGCCGATGACCTGCTGGCAATTTGTATCCAGCATGAAATGGATCATCTGGTAGGTAAATTATTCGTGGATTACTTGTCTCCGTTGAAACGTCAGCGTATTCGCCAGAAAATGGAAAAAATGGCCAAGCTAAACGCACGGGCTGACTAATATTCGTGTAACACAGGACACTGCTTTGCGAATCATATTTGCCGGTACTCCGGACTTTGCAGCGCGTCATCTTGACGCGCTTTTATCATCAGAACATCAGGTTGTCGGTGTTTTCACTCAGCCCGATCGCCCTGCTGGCCGCGGTAATAAACTTACCGCAAGCCCGGTTAAAGTTCTGGCTCAAACCCACGACATCCCGGTTTTCCAGCCTAAATCTTTGCGCCCGGAAGAGAATCAGTCTCTGGTTTCTGCGCTTGAGGCGGACATTATGGTAGTCGTTGCTTATGGTTTGATCCTGCCAAAAGCCGTGCTTGATATGCCGAAATTGGGCTGCATCAATGTGCATGGCTCATTATTGCCACGCTGGCGTGGCGCAGCACCGATTCAGCGATCTCTTTGGGCAGGTGATACAAAAACAGGTATCACCATCATGCAGATGGATGTCGGCCTTGATACCGGCGATATGCTGCACAAAGTAGAATGTGACATTCTCCCCGAGGATACCAGCGCATCGCTTTACAACAAGCTGGCTGAGCTGGGCCCACAGGGTATGCTTGAAACATTACAGCAGTTGGCGAACGGCTCAGCAAAACCTGAAGTTCAAAGCGAAGAGCACGTAACCTACGCTGAGAAACTCAGCAAGGAAGAAGCACGCTTAGACTGGAATCTATCGGCCGAACAACTTGAACGCTGTATTCGTGCATTTAACCCATGGCCCGTAAGCTTCTTTATGATTGATGATCAGCCTGTGAAAGTCTGGCAGGCTGAATGTCTGTCAGGAAAAAGCAGCGCTGCCCCCGGGACTATTGTTGCTGCCGACAAAAAGGGTATTCAGATTGCAACATCCGATGGCATCCTGAACATCATCCAGTTACAACCCTCAGGTAAAAAAGCAATGTCCGCACAGGATTTGCTGAACTCTCGTCGTGAATGGTTTATCGAAGGCACGCGTTTAGCCTGACCATAACGACTACGCCCGATATTTCGTCGGGCCTTATCTCTTTGATAATGCTGGCTCCGGTCAGCTTTTTTGACTATGAAAACAGCCTATAATCTCCGTAGCATTGCCGCTCAAGCCATCAGCCAGGTTTTGGACAAAGGATTATCCCTGTCCACTGTTCTTCCTGGTCTGCAGAAAAACGTCTCAGAAAAAGATCGCGGACTCCTTCAGGAGCTGTGCTTTGGTACGCTTCGCGTCCTCCCACAGTTGGAATGGTGCTTGCAGCAACTGATGGCAAAACCTCTCACTGGTAAGCAAAGAACATTGCATTACTTACTGATGGTGGGTCTGTATCAGCTGATCCATACCCGGATTCCGGCACACGCCGTACTGGCTGAAACTGTTGACGGTGCCGTTGCGCTAAAACGCCCTCAGTTAAAAGGTCTGATCAACGGCGTGTTGCGTCAGTTTCAGCGGCAGCAGGAAGAATTGCTTCAACGCATGGCCAACAATGACAGCCGCCATCTCCACCCGAGCTGGCTTCTTAACCGCCTGAAAAAAGCTTACCCCACTGAGTGGGAAAGTATCGTTGATGCCAATAATCAAAGGCCGCCGATGTGGCTGCGCGTCAACAGGCTGCATCACACACGCGACGAGTACCTACACCTGTTAAACGAAGTACACATCGAAGCAGTTCCGCATCCGGAATACCGCGATGCATTACGGCTGAACACGCCATGTCAGGTAAACCTTCTTCCGGGATTCACAGAAGGCTGGGTCACCGTTCAGGATGCTTCGGCACAAGGCAGTGTTGATCTGCTGGATCCACAGAATGGCGAATTGATCCTCGACTTATGTTGCGCGCCGGGCGGGAAAACTACCCATATTCTGGAAGCTGCACCTAAAGCGCATGTTCTCGCTGTTGATGTGGATGAGCAACGTTTGAAACGTGTTCATGAAAACCTTCAGCGTTTGAAACTCAGCGCGGAAGTGAAGCAAGGCGATGGGCGCGAGCCGCAGATTTGGGCAGGTGATCGCATTTTCGACCGCATTCTTCTCGATGCCCCCTGTTCAGCGACGGGCGTTATCCGCCGGCATCCTGACATCAAATGGCTGCGCAGAGACAGTGATATTGCCGAACTCGCCAGCCTCCAAAAAGAAATTCTTGATGCCGTCTGGCCACGGCTAAAAAGTAAAGGGATCATGGTGTACGCCACCTGTTCGATTTTGCCGGATGAAAACTGCCAGCAAATAGCCTCATTCCTCGAATCACATCAGGATGCTACGCTGGTTGAAACCGGAACGATGGAAAAACCGGGCCGACAGAATCTTCCACATCCTGAAGATGGCGATGGATTCTATTACGCTAAACTTGTTAAAAGCTGAATATCTCGTATTAGTGCTGTTTACTCAGGCTAATACCTTCGAGGCAAAGCAGAGAGTCATATGAAAATAATCATTCTCGGGGCCGGGCAAGTTGGCGGAACACTTGCCGAAAACCTGGTAGGTGAAAACAACGACATCACGGTTGTCGACACGAATACCATCCGGCTGCGTCAGCTTCAGGATAAGTTTGACCTGCGTGTAGTCCAGGGGCACGGTTCTCACCCTCGTGTACTTCGCGAAGCCGGCGCCGAAGATGCAGATATGCTGGTAGCTGTGACGAATTCCGATGAAACTAATATGGTCGCCTGCCAGATTGCCTATTCACTGTTTAACACACCAAACCGCATTGCCCGTATCCGTTCAACTGAATATATCCGTGAATCTGAAAAACTTTTCCATCCGGAAGCCGTGCCTATCGACCACCTGATTTCTCCGGAGCAACTGGTCACGGATTATATCTACAAACTCATTGAGTATCCGGGTGCACTACAGGTGGTGAATTTCGCAGAAGGCAAAGTCAGTATTGCGGCGGTAAAAGCCTATTACGGTGGGCCTTTAGTCGGTAATGCACTCTCTTCAATGCGTGAACACATGCCGCACATTGAAACGCGGGTTGCAGCCATTTTCCGCCAGGATCGTCCTATTCGCCCCCAGGGTTCAACCATTATCGAAGCCGGTGATGAAGTATTCTTTGTGGCAGCTTCTCAGCATATCCGTGCAGTCATGAGCGAGCTTCAGAGGCTCGAAAAACCTTATAAACGAATCATGATCGTAGGTGGCGGCAATGTCGGGGCGGGGCTTGCACAACGGCTTGAGAAGAATTACAGCGTAAAACTCATCGAGCGGGATCAGCAGCGAGCCGCAGAGCTTGCAGAGATATTGCAAGATACGATTGTCTTCTACGGTGATGCCTCGGATCAGGAATTGCTGGCTGAAGAGCATATTGAACAAGTGGATGTATTCATCGCTATTACCAATGATGATGAAGCGAACATCATGTCCGCAATGCTGGCCAAGAGGATGGGCGCGAAAAAGGCGATGGTTCTCATCCAGCGCAGTGCATATGTCGATTTGGTGCAGGGCAGCGTCATCGATATTGCAATTTCGCCTCAGCAGGCAACGATTTCAGCGTTGCTTGGACACGTCAGAAAAGCAGACATCGTCAGTGTTTCATCGCTGAGACGCGGTGTCGCGGAAGCCATTGAAGCAATTGCACATGGCGATGAGACAACATCAAAAGTTGTGGGTCGTACCGTGGAACAAATCAAACTGCCACCAGGTACAACGATTGGGGCCATTGTGCGCGGTAATGAGGTTATTATTGCCAACGGCACCAGCAGGATCCAACAGGGTGACCATGTTGTGATGTTTATTACCGATAAGAAGTTTGTCAGGGATGTTGAACGGCTGTTCCAGCCAAGCCCATTCTTCTTATAAATTGCACCTTTTGTTAATCGAATTTAGCGTTAATTGAGTTTCAGATGAGAAGTTTTGTAGCGAAGACCCTGCAAATGGTCTTTACTTGGTTTGACATATTTGATGAATTTGCCAAGGAGTAGTATTTATGAGTTTTATGAAAGAGTTTCGTGAGTTTGCCATGCGCGGCAACGTGGTCGACCTGGCAGTCGGTGTTATCATCGGCGCCGCTTTTGGCAAAATAGTATCGTCATTTGTCGCTGATATTATTATGCCACCGCTAGGCTTGCTGATTGGCGGAGTTGATTTTAAGCAGTTTGCTTTTGTCCTCAGGGAGGCCCAGGGAGCAGCACCCCCAGTAGTCATGCATTACGGGGTATTCATTCAGAACGTGTTTGATTTCATCATTGTTGCACTGGCCATATTCTGCGCAATTACCTTGATGAATAAAATGCGTCGTAAGCAGGAAGATAAGCCCGCTGCACCACCTAAACCAACAGCGGAAGAAGCTCTGTTAGCGGAAATTCGTGATTTGCTGAAAGAGCAGCAGGCACCGAAACTGTAATTCTGCTTAGACTGATTAGAAGGGCAGTGTTGAATACTCAAACGAACACTCAACACTGCCCTCCAGATAACTCCCCTTCCCATTTTTCTCTTTGCGACGGTAGCTCCCTTTCCCTTTTTGATTTTTCTCAACACGCTGTTTGAACAGTGGATCATGAAGAAGCGCTTGTAACGCGTTATTCTGAATGATGCCTTTTTGATGCTTATAATGGCTCATAAAACCTCGATATGATTAATAGTAGTGAACAAAATGCGCGCACATCATACTGCTATAATCCTAACTATGAAAGTGGCTATTATACGACCGGAACATTCAAGCTACTTTACCCGCTCCATCCTCTAATGCTTCTAAAATAGAGCAACTTACGCTCGTATGTGAGGAGCCACAACAAGCGGCACTCAATCTTTGCAGGGATTCACGCATCTGATTAAGCTCCTTTAATTTAAGCTCAACCTCTGCGAGTCGTTCATCCACAATAGACTTTGACTCCTGACAAGTATGATGCAAGGGATCGATTCGAATAGAAAGTAACTCCTTGATTGCATCAAGCGTAAAACCTGTAGATTTGGCATAGCGGATGAAGCGTAAGCGCTGCACATCGCTTTCATCATATTGCCGATAACCTGATGTATTACGTGTGCCCGCTCCCATCATTCCCTGCTTTTCATAGTAACGAATAGTATCTGTGGACACGCTGGCCAGCCTGGCAAGTTCACCAATTTTATACATGTCTATTTCCCTCTCAATTTATCCTTCAGTGCTTTTTCGTAATGCCCCCGAAGAAAGTCAGTGTTCATACCTGCCTGCTGTAAACGCATTTGTAAAACCTTCAGACGCTTTTCTGCGGGAAGAAACTTTGGATCATCACTGTCTAACATGTTCAGTAGATGATCCAAATCGATCGCCTCTTTTCGATCCTGCAACTCAGGCGGCAAATAGCCTGCATTTTTCAAGATACGATAGGACGTTCTGAGCTCCTCCGGAACTGCGCTTTCGTCATCCATGATAAGGGGACGGCCATTTCCAGGAAGGTTATCAAATTCACCCTTTTCCTGAGCATCTTTGATGTGCTTTTCAACCCACTGATCAATTAGAAACATGATTTCGCCTTTGTCACATTGAACGAGCCATCTTAGATCATAGCTGGAAGCGGCGCGCTGGAAAAGAGAGTGGAATTTAGCATGGTGAAAACTGGGAAGAAAAGGTTTAGAAACGTGAATTTTAGATGTAAAAAAACCGGGCAAAAGCCCGGTTTTTTCATGCATCTACAGATTATTCAGCAGTTGCTACTTCTGCTTTTGACTCTGCACGATCAACGAGCTCGATGTATGCCATCGGCGCATTGTCGCCTGCACGGAAGCCACACTTAAGAATACGAGTGTAACCACCAGCACGGCTCGCGAAACGCGGACCCAGTTCATTAAACAGTTTTGCCACGATCTCGTTATCACGAGTACGGGCGAATGCCAGACGACGATTTGCAACATTGTCGGTCTTGGCAAGAGTAATCAGCGGCTCAACAACGCGACGCAGCTCTTTCGCTTTCGGCAGGGTCGTCTTGATGATCTCATGACGAACCAAAGAGCCGGCCATGTTACGGAACATAGCCTGTCGGTGGCTGCTGTTACGGTTCAGTTGACGACCACTCTTACGATGGCGCATGACCTTATCCTTCTCAGTAAAACCTTAACCTGTGATCCGGTTACTCGTCAGCAATACTTGCTGGTGGCCAGTTTTCCAGGCGCATGCCCAGAGACAAACCACGGGACGCAAGTACGTCTTTGATCTCAGTAAGAGATTTTTTACCCAGGTTAGGTGTTTTAAGTAACTCAACCTCGGTACGCTGTACCAGATCACCGATGTAGTGGATTGCTTCTGCTTTAAGGCAGTTAGCAGAGCGGACAGTCAATTCCAGATCGTCAACAGGGCGCAGCAGGATTGGATCGAATTCCGGCTTCTCTTCTTTGACTTCCGGTTGACGTACATCACGTAAATCAACGAAAGCTTCAAGTTGTTCAGCAAGAATGGTTGCCGCACGACGAATCGCCTCTTCAGGATCGATCGTACCGTTGGTTTCCATTTCGATAACCAGCTTGTCCAAATCAGTACGCTGTTCTACACGCGCTGCTTCAACATTGTAGGCAATTCGCTCTACAGGGCTGTAGCATGCGTCTACTAACAGACGACCAATTGGGCGCTCATCTTCTTCCGAATGAATTCGGGCAGACGCCGGCACATAACCACGACCGCGCTGAACTTTGATACGCATGCTAATTGCAGCGTTCTCATCGGTCAGGTGGCAGATGACATGTTGCGGCTTGACGATTTCGACATCACCATCATGGGTAATGTCGGCTGCAGTCACAGGGCCAATGCCAGACTTATTCAGGGTAAGAATAACTTCATCTTTCCCTTGAACTCTCACCGCCAGCCCTTTCAGGTTGAGCAGGATCTCCAGGATATCTTCCTGTACGCCTTCTTTGGTGCTGTACTCATGCAGTACACCATCAATCTCAACCTCGGTCACCGCGCAACCCGGCATGGATGAAAGCAGAATACGGCGCAGTGCGTTGCCTAAAGTATGGCCAAAGCCACGTTCTAAAGGCTCAAGGGTCACCTTGGCGTGCGTCGAACTGACTTGCTCGATATCTACCAGGCGCGGTTTTAGAAACTCTGTCACAGAACCCTGCATTGTGTCCTCTCTTTGGTACTAAGCTTTACTTGGAGTAAAGCTCGACGATCAGGTGTTCGTTAATGTCGGAAGACAGATCAGTACGTTCAGGCATACGCTTGAACACACCTTCCATCTTAGCAGCATCAACTTCAAGCCAAGTCGGCTTTTCACGCTGTTCAGCCAACTCCAAAGCGGCCTTCACGCGAGATTGCTTTTTAGCTTTCTCACGGATGCTGACAACGTCATTCGGAGATACCTGATAAGAAGCGATGTTAACAACGCGACCGTTTACCATAATAGCTTTGTGGCTAACTAACTGGCGGGATTCCGCACGAGTAGCGCCGAAGCCCATACGATAAATGACGTTGTCCAAACGACCTTCAAGCAGTTGCAACAGGTTTTCACCAGTGTTGCCTTTCAGGCGTGCTGCTTCTTTATAATAGTTACGGAACTGACGCTCCAGAACACCGTAAGTACGGCGAACTTTTTGCTTTTCACGTAACTGTACACCGTAGTCAGACAGACGCGGCTTACGCGCACCATGCTGACCAGGAGCTTGTTCGATTTTACACTTGGTATCGATCGCGCGAACGCCAGATTTAAGGAATAAATCTGTGCCCTCACGACGGCTAAGCTTGAGCTTAGGACCCAAATATCTTGCCATTTTCTCTCTCCAACAAACCTAAAAGCAGCGTTATACGCGACGCTTTTTCGGCGGACGACAACCGTTATGAGGGATAGGAGTCACATCAGTAATATTAGTGATGCGGAAACCAGCCGCGTTTAATGCGCGGATAGTAGACTCACGACCAGGACCAGGTCCTTTAACCATAACTTCCAGATTCTTGATACCGTATTCTTTCACTGCGTCAGCGCAGCGCTCTGCTGCAACCTGAGCTGCGAACGGAGTGGATTTACGAGAACCACGGAAACCGGAACCACCAGCTGTTGCCCAACCCAAAGCATTACCCTGACGATCGGTAATGGTAACAATGGTGTTGTTGAAAGAAGCATGGATATGAGCCACGCCGTCAGAGACTTGTTTTCTTACACGTTTACGTGTACGAACAGGTGCCTTTGCCATTTATTCAATCACCCCGATTATTTCTTGATCGGTTTACGCGGACCCTTACGGGTACGTGCGTTAGTCTTGGTACGCTGACCGCGTACTGGAAGACCACGACGATGACGCAAACCACGATAAGTCCCAAGGTCCATAAGACGCTTGATGCTCAGGGTGACTTCACGACGCAGATCACCTTCAACAATGAACTTGGCAACTTCGTCACGCAGTTTTTCGATTTGCTCTTCAGACAGCTCACTGATCTTAACATTTTCAGCAATACCGGATGCAGCACAGATAGACTGTGAGCGGGTTTTGCCGATACCGTAGATCGAAGTTAATGCGATTACAGTATGTTTCTGATCAGGAATGTTAATGCCTGCTATACGGGCCACTATGCACTCCTACTATTTATATACGGCAACACCATTCTGAAAAGCCCGTTTTCAGGATACTCAAATAGTATTGCTGCTTACATACAAAAGATTGGCTGGCTAATCTAGCCAGCTCAACCCAACTTTGCAAGAAAAATATGCGAGATAATCAGCCTTGACGCTGTTTATGCTTCGGTTCTGCACTGCAGATTACGCGAACGACACCGTTACGCTTAACAATTTTGCAGTTACGACATAATTTCTTGACGGAAGCACGAACTTTCATTTTTACTCTCCGTAACTTCGCAAACTCACCAGATTAGCGGTTATAGCCTTTCAGGTTTGCTTTCTTCAATGCAGACTCATACTGACTTGACATCATCAGAGTTTGCACTTGAGCCATAAAGTCCATGATAACGACGACTACGATCAGTAGAGAAGTACCACCAAAGTAGAATGGAACTTTCATCGCGTCACGCATGAACTCCGGGATAAGGCAGATGAAAGTAATATACATCGCACCAATTAAGGTTAAGCGAGTCATTACTTTATCGATGTACTTCGCCGTTTGCTCTCCCGGACGAATTCCTGGTACAAATGCACCGGACTTCTTCAGGTTATCTGCTGTCTCACGCGGGTTGAAAACCAACGCAGTATAAAAGAAACAGAAGAAGATGATTGCAGTCGCATAGAGTAACACATAAAGCGGTTGTCCAGGCTGCAAATACAGCGAAATCGTAGTCAGCCAGTTCCAACCAGTCCCACCCCCAAACCATGATGCAATCGTGGCCGGGAACAGAATAATGCTGGAAGCGAAGATCGCTGGGATAACCCCGGCCATATTCACTTTCAACGGTAAGTGCGTGCTCTGTGCTGCATAGACACGACGACCTTGTTGGCGCTTAGCATAGTTAACGACGATACGACGTTGACCACGTTCAACAAACACCACAAAGAAAGTCACTGCAAACACTAAAACTGCAACCAACAGCAACAGGAGGAAGTGCAGGTCGCCTTGCCGAGCTTGTTCGATAGTATGGGCAATCGCTGGCGGGAGACCCGCTACGATACCTGCAAAGATTATGATGGAAATACCGTTACCGATACCTCGTTCAGTAATCTGCTCCCCCAGCCACATCAGGAACATTGTCCCGGTCACTAAGCTCACAACTGCAGTAAAGTAGAACGCAAAGCCTGGATTTAACACCAGGCCCTGCATACCAGGCATGTTCGGCAGACCGGTAGCAATACCGATTGACTGAAACACTGCCAATACCAGCGTACCGTAACGGGTGTACTGGCTAATCTTACGACGGCCAGCCTCCCCTTCTTTCTTTATTTCAGCTAACGCTGGATGAACCACCGTTAACAGCTGGATAATGATCGATGCCGAAATATACGGCATGATCCCCAGAGCAAAGATTGAAGCACGGCTAAGGGCACCACCAGAGAACATATTAAACATTTCAATGATGGTACCTCTTTGCTGCTCGAGCAATTTGGCAAGTACAGTGGCATCAATACCAGGGATCGGAATAAAAGAGCCGATACGGAAAACAATCAGCGCACCGATAACAAACAAAAGTCTGCGCTTCAGTTCGCCTAGTCCACCCTTGGCACTTTGAAAATCTAATCCCGGTTGCTTAGCCATCTGCTACTTATTCCTCAATTTTACCGCCAGCAGCTTCGATAGCAACACGAGCGCCTTTGGTGACACGCAAACCACGCAGAGTTACCGCACGACCGACTTCGCCAGAAAGGATTACTTTCGCGAACTCGATCTGGATACCAACCACGTTAGCGGCTTTCAGCGCGTTCAGGTCGATCACGTCGCCTTCCACCAGAGCCAGTTCAGACAGACGAACTTCTGCCGTGATCATAGCTTTGCGGGAGGTGAAGCCGAATTTCGGCAAACGACGATATAAAGGCATCTGACCACCTTCAAAACCACGACGTACGCCACCACCAGAACGTGAGTTCTGACCTTTGTGACCACGACCGCCGGTTTTACCCAGGCCAGAACCAATACCACGACCTACACGCCTTGGCGCTTGTTTGGCACCATCAGCCGGAGACAGAGTATTTAAACGCATCTCTTACTCCTCAACCTTAACCATGTAGGAAACCAGGTTGATCATACCGCGTACAGCAGGAGTATCCTCGCGCTCAACGGTGTGACCAATACGACGCAGACCCAGGCCCAGCAGAGTAGCTTTATGCTTCGGCAGACGGCCAATGGAACTGCGAGTTTGTGTAACTTTAATAGTCTTTGCCATGGTTAATTACCCCAGAATTTCTTCAACGGATTTACCACGCTTGGCAGCGACCATTTGTGGGGATTTCATATTTGCCAAAGCATCGATAGTTGCACGAACCACGTTGATCGGGTTGGTGGAACCATAAGCTTTAGCCAATACGTTATGAACCCCTGCAACTTCCAGGACGGCGCGCATTGCACCACCGGCGATAATACCGGTACCTTCGGAAGCCGGCTGCATGAACACACGGGAACCCGTATGAGCACCTTTAACAGGATGCTGCAGGGTGCCGCTATTCAGCGCGACATTCATCATGTTGCGACGGGCTTTTTCCATCGCTTTCTGGATCGCTGCCGGAACTTCGCGTGCTTTGCCGTAGCCAAAACCAACGCGACCGTTACCATCACCAACAACTGTCAGTGCGGTAAAGCTGAAGATACGGCCACCTTTTACGGTTTTAGATACGCGGTTTACCGCGATCAGCTTTTCCTGCAGTTCGCCAGCTTGTTTTTCGATGTGAGCCATCTTAAACCTCTTCCTTAGAACTGAAGGCCAGCTTCACGGGCAGCATCTGCCAGTGCCTGGACTCGACCATGATATTGGAAACCGGAACGGTCAAAGGATACTTTCGTAATCCCTTTTTCCAATGCGCGTTCTGCGATAGCTTTACCTACAGCAGTGGCAGCATCTTTGTTGCCGGTATACTTCAGTTGCTCAGTGATAGTTTTTTCTACAGTAGATGCAGCAACTATTACTTCAGAACCGTTTGGTGCGATAACCTGTGCGTAAATATGACGCGGGGTACGATGTACCACCAGACGAGTCGCACCCAATTCTTTGAGCTTGCGGCGTGCGCGGGTCGCACGACGGATACGAGCAGATTTCTTATCCATAGTGTTACCTTACTTCTTCTTAGCCTCTTTGGTACGCACGACTTCGTCGGCGTAACGGACACCCTTGCCTTTATAAGGCTCAGGACGACGGTAGGCACGTAAATCCGCAGCAACCTGACCGATAACCTGTTTATCAGCGCCTTTCAGCACGATTTCAGTTTGGGTCGGACATTCTGCAGTGATGCCTTCCGGCAGTTGATGATCGACCGGGTGAGAGAAGCCTAAGGCTAAATTCACCACGTTGCCTTTAACAGCAGCACGATAACCAACACCTACCAGTTGAAGCTTTTTAGTGAAGCCGTCGGTAACACCTACAACCATAGAGTTCAACAGTGCACGAGTGGTACCCGCTTGGGCCCAACCGTCTACAGCGCCTTCGCGTGGAGCGAAAGTCAGTGTATTTTCTTCCTGCTTAACTACAACAGCGTCATGGATAGTACGTGACAGCTCGCCGTTTTTACCCTTAATCGAAATAACCTGACCGTTGAGTTTTACCTCTACGCCGGCAGGAATGACGACGGGTGCTTTTGCAACACGAGACATTCTTTCCTCCCAATTAAGCTACGTAGCAGATAATCTCGCCACCAAGACCAGCCTGGCGAGCTGCACGATCGGTCATAACACCTTTAGAGGTAGAAATAACAGCGATACCCATACCGGCCATAACTTTTGGCAGCTCATCTTTTTTCTTGTAGATGCGCAGGCCTGGACGGCTGATACGTTGAATGCTTTCTACCACTGCCTTGCCCTGGAAGTACTTCAGTACTAATTCCAGTTCAGGCTTAGCGTCGCCTTCGATTTTAAATTCTTCAATGTAGCCTTCTTCCTTCAGCACGTTGGCAATAGCCACTTTCAGCTTGGAGGAAGGCATGGTGACCGCAACTTTGTTCGCGGCTTGACCGTTACGGATACGGGTCAGCATATCCGCGATCGGATCTTGCATGCTCATCTGTCTTTACTCCCGTGATTCAATTGGTGACAATTACCAGCTAGCCTTCTTAAGACCCGGAATTTCACCGCGCATAGCGGCTTCACGGACCTTAATACGGCTCAACCCGAACTTCCGCAGGAAAGCATGCGGACGACCAGTTTGACGGCAGCGGTTACGCTGACGAGACGGGCTGGAATCACGCGGCAGAGACTGCAGCTTAAGAACTGCATCCCAACGATCTTCGTCGGATGAGTTCACACCAGAGATAATAGCTTTCAATTCCTCGCGTTTAGCGCGGTATTTATCAGCCAGTTTTACGCGAACGACTTCGCGTGCTTTCATGGATTGCTTAGCCATTAGTAACCCTGCCTTACTTGCGGAACGGGAAGTTAAAGGCTGTCAGCAATGCACGGCCTTCATCATCGGATTTCGCAGTAGTGGTGATAGTAATATCTAAACCACGAACGCGATCGACTTTATCATAATCGATTTCCGGGAAGATGATCTGTTCACGCACGCCCATGCTGTAGTTACCACGACCATCGAAAGACTTAGCAGACAAGCCGCGGAAGTCACGAATACGTGGAACAGCAATGGAGACCAGACGCTCAAAGAACTCCCACATGCGTTCGCCGCGGAGGGTTACTTTACAGCCGATCGGATAGCCCTGACGAATTTTGAAGCCTGCAACTGATTTGCGTGCTTTGGTGATCAACGGTTTTTGACCGGAGATTGCTGCCAGGTCAGCTGCTGCGTTATCCAGCAGTTTCTTGTCAGCGATCGCTTCACCAACACCCATGTTCAGGGTGATCTTCTCGACCCGAGGGACTTGCATGACAGAATTGTAACCAAACTCAGCCATGAGTTTTTTTACGACATCGTCTTTGTAGTAATCATGCAGTTTCGCCATCGTACTACTCCAAATTACTTGATAGTTACGCTGTTAGATTTGAAGAAACGGACTTTTTTGCCATCTTCGAATCTAAAGCCTACACGGTCCGCCTTACCAGTAGCCGTGTTGAAGAGAGCAACGTTAGAAACCGGAATTGCAGCTTCTTTTTCAACGATGCCGCCTGGTTGGTTCAGGGCCGGTACAGGCTTCTGATGTTTCTTAACCAGGTTGATACCTTCAACAATGACTTTGCCAGAAGACAGTACATTTTTTACTTTACCGCGCTTACCTTTATCTTTACCGGTAAGCAGGATAACTTCGTCATCACGACGGATTTTCGCTGCCATGGTTCGCTCCTTAGAGTACTTCTGGTGCCAGAGAGATAATTTTCATGAACTTCTCATTACGCAGTTCACGAGTTACCGGCCCAAAAATACGCGTGCCGATTGGCTGCTCGCTGTTATTGTTTAAAATAACGCATGCATTACCATCGAAGCGAATGACAGAACCGTCCGGGCGACGAACACCCTTCTTGGTGCGCACCACTACCGCCTTCAGCACATCGCCTTTCTTCACCTTACCGCGAGGAATTGCTTCCTTGATGGTAATTTTGATGATGTCGCCGACGCCTGCGTAGCGACGGTGCGAGCCACCTAGAACCTTGATACACATTACGCGACGTGCACCGGAGTTGTCGGCCACGGTCAGCATAGTCTGTTCTTGGATCATGTTAGTGCTCCGCTAATGTCAACTACAACTTTAGGACCCAGGATAGGTCGTTAAGAAATCCCCACAATATGAGGGCGCGGCATTATAACACCGGTTCCCGATTATGGGTAGAAAAAATAAACGGCCCACGTACATGAGCCGTTTATCTATTTTTGAGAGGCGCTACTGTATTACAGAATCGCTTTCTCTACAACGCGAACCAAGGTCCAAGACTTAGTCTTAGACAGTGGACGGCATTCGCTGATTTCCACAACGTCGCCGATACCACATTCATTGTTCTCGTCATGTACGTGCAATTTAGTCGTACGTTTGATGAACTTACCGTAAATCGGGTGTTTCACCACGCGCTCAATCGCAACAACAATGGATTTTTCCATTTTGTTACTGATTACACGACCCTGCAGAGTACGGATCTTGTCAGTCATTACGCACCCGCCTTTTCAGTCAGTAAAGTTTTCACACGTGCTACATCACGACGCACTTGCTTCAACAGGTGTGTTTGCTGCAACTGGCCGCTTGCCGTTTGCATGCGCAGGTTAAACTGCTCACGCAAAAGGTTCAGCAACT
Organism: Rahnella sp. CJA17(1/100); assembly: GCF_963881615.1. Lineage (NCBI taxonomy): Bacteria > Pseudomonadati > Pseudomonadota > Gammaproteobacteria > Enterobacterales > Yersiniaceae > Rahnella > Rahnella sp. CJA17(1/100). The sequence goes on from NZ_CAWOJA010000023.1 coordinate 19,825, forward strand.
CAGTGTTCAGCTCTTCCACGCTTTTTTCGCGCAGCTCTTGTGCTTTCATTACATCACCGTCTTAGTTACAAAGGTGGTTTTGATAGGCAGTTTGGCTGCTGCCAGCTGGAAGGCTTCACGAGCCAGCTCTTCAGGCACACCGTCCATTTCGTACAGGACTTTACCAGGCTGGATCAAAGCAACCCAATACTCTACGTTGCCTTTACCTTTACCCATACGAACTTCGAGCGGTTTCTCGGTGATCGGTTTGTCCGGGAATACTCGGATCCAGATCTTACCTTGACGCTTAACTGCACGGGTCATCGCACGACGTGCTGCTTCAATTTGACGAGCAGTCAGACGACCACGGCCAACAGCTTTCAGACCGTAAGTGCCGAAGCTCACATCCGTACCTTGCGCAAGACCACGGTTGCGGCCCTTGTGCACCTTACGGAATTTTGTACGCTTTGGTTGTAACATCAGCGACTCTCCTTACTTGCGGCCTTTACGCTGCTGCTTTTTAGGTTGAGCAGCCGGTTCCGGTTGTTCAACTGCAGCCATACCACCCAGGATCTCACCTTTGAAGATCCATACCTTAACGCCGATTACACCGTAAGTGGTGTGCGCTTCAGATGTGTTGTAATCGATATCCGCACGCAGAGTGTGCAACGGAACACGACCTTCACGGTACCATTCAGTACGCGCGATTTCAGCACCGCCAAGACGGCCGCTTACTTCAACTTTGATACCTTTAGCGCCAAGACGCATTGCGTTCTGTACTGCACGCTTCATAGCACGACGGAACATAACACGACGTTCCAGCTGTGAAGTGATGCTGTCAGCAACCAATTTTGCGTCCAGTTCCGGTTTACGGACTTCGGCGATGTTAATCTGCGCAGGAACGCCAGCGATATCCGCTACGACCTTACGCAGTTTTTCGACATCTTCGCCTTTCTTGCCGATAACGATGCCAGGACGAGCAGTGTGAATAGTCACACGGATGCTCTTCGCTGGACGCTCGATAACGATGCGAGAAACGGAAGCTTTCGCCAATTCCTTAGTCAGGAACTGACGAACTTTAAAGTCGCCGTCCAGGTTGTCAGCGAAATCTTTGGTATTTGCATACCAAGTAGAGTTCCAAGGTTTGACAATACCCAGTCGAATACCATTAGGATGTACTTTCTGACCCATTGCTAGTCTCCAGAGTCTCAGCGATCGGACACAACCACAGTAATGTGGCTGGTGCGCTTCAGAATGCGATCTGCACGACCTTTAGCACGCGGCATAATGCGCTTCATGCTTGGGCCTTCGTCTACGAAAATCTTCGTGACTTTCAGATCATCGATGTCAGCGCCATCGTTGTGTTCTGCGTTAGCAATGGCAGACTCCAGTACCTTCTTAACCAGACCAGCAGCTTTCTTGTTGGTATAGGCCAGAGTTTCCAGAGCTTGCGACACTTTCTTACCGCGAATCAGGTCAGCAACAAGGCGAACCTTCTGAGCAGAAGAACGAGCGTGGCGATGTTTAGCGATAGTTTCCATCTCTTCCTCCTACCTTAGCGCTTTTTAGCTTTTTTATCAGCCGCATGGCCGCGATAAGTACGAGTCGGCGCGAATTCACCCAGTTTGTGACCGACCATTTCATCGGAAACAAATACTGGTACGTGCTGACGACCATTATGGACAGCGATGGTCAAACCGATCATGTTAGGAAAGATCGTTGAACGACGGGACCAAGTGCGCAAAGGCTTCTTGTCACCGCTTTCCACCGCTTTCTCTACCTTCTTCAGCAAGTGCAGGTCAATAAAAGGACCTTTCTTGAGAGAACGTGGCATGGCTTATCCTCTAATTATTTTTTACTACGGCGACGTACAATGAATTTATCAGTACGCTTGTTGCTACGGGTCTTCTTACCTTTGGTTTGAACGCCCCATGGAGTTACCGGGTGCTTACCAAAGTTACGACCTTCACCACCACCGTGTGGGTGATCGACTGGGTTCATCGCAGTACCGCGAACGGTAGGACGAATACCACGCCAACGAGCAGCACCTGCTTTACCCAGAACGCGAAGCATATGTTCAGAGTTACCGACTTCACCTAAGGTGGCGCGGCAATCAACTTGAACTTTACGCATTTCGCCAGAGCGCAGACGCAGAGTTACGTAGGAACCGTCACGAGCAACGATCTGAACGTAGGCACCGGCTGAGCGAGCCATCTGGCCGCCTTTACCTGGTTTCATTTCTACGTTATGAACCGTTGAACCTACTGGGATGTTGCGCATAGGCAGGGTGTTACCTGTCTTGATTGCAGCATCAACACCAGATTGGATCTGGTCACCCACTTTCAGGCCTTTCGGCGCCAGGATGTAACGGCGTTCGCCGTCTTTGTACAGAACCAGCGCGATATTCGCGGAACGGTTCGGATCGTACTCCAGACGCTCAACCACTGCAGCGATACCATCTTTGTTGCGTTTGAAGTCAACCAGACGATAATGCTGTTTGTGGCCACCACCGATATGACGGGTGGTGATACGGCCATTGTTGTTACGGCCACCGCTTTTGCTCAGTTTTTCAAGCAGCGGAGCATAAGGTTTACCCTTGTGCAGCTCAGGGTTAACCACTTTAACAACGTGGCGACGACCCGGAGATGTAGGTTTACATTTAACAATTGCCATTGTTCTTACTCCTCCGACTTACTCAGCGCCGCTGATGAAGTCCAGATTCTGGCCTTCTTTCAGGGTTACGTAAGCTTTTTTCCAGTCGCTACGACGACCAACACGCTGACCGTGACGTTTAACTTTGCCTTTAACCAGCAAGGTGTTCACATCTTCGACTTCGACTTCAAACAGTTTCGAAACCGCAGCTTTGATTTCCGCTTTAGTCGCGTCTTTGGCAACTTTGAGAACGATGGTATTGTTCTTTTCCATCGCAGTAGACGCTTTTTCAGAAACGTGCGGCGCGCGCAGCACTTTCAGCAGACGTTCTTCACGAATCATGCCAGCATCTCCTCAACTTGCTTCACAGCGTCAGCAGTCATAACTACTTTGTCGAAGGCGATCAGGCTTACTGGATCGATACCTGCTACATCGCGAACGTCAACCTTGTACAGGTTACGTGCGGCCAGGAACAGATTCTCGTCGACTTCGCCAGTTACAATCAGCACGTCTTCCAGAGCCATGTCTTTCAGTTTCTGTGCCAGCAGCTTAGTTTTAGGCGCTTCTACAGAGAACGTCTCGACAACGATCAAACGATCTTGACGTACCAGTTCGGACAGGATGCTTTTCAGCGCTCCGCGGTACATCTTTTTATTTACTTTTTGACTGTGGTCCTGTGGCTTTGCAGCGAAGGTTACACCACCGGAACGCCAGATCGGGCTCTTTACAGAACCTGAACGCGCACGGCCAGTACCTTTCTGACGCCAAGGTTTTTTACCGGAACCGGTTACTTCAGCACGGGTCTTCTGAGCGCGAGTACCTTGACGGGCACCTGCTGCATAAGCAACAACGACCTGGTGTACCAGCGCTTCATTGAAATCACGCCCGAAGGTAGTTTCGGAAACAGTCAGCGCGCTCTGCGCGTCTTTCACTACTAATTCCATTCCTATCTCCTCGACGTTAAGCCTTAACAGCAGGTTTAACGATCAGGTTGCCACCGGTAGCACCCGGAACAGCACCCTTGACCAGCAGCAGGTTGCGCTCAGCGTCAACACGTACTACGTCCAGGCTTTGAACGGTTACACGCTCGTTACCCAGTTGGCCTGCCATTTTCTTGCCTTTGAACACTTTGCCCGGAGTCTGGTTCTGACCGATAGAACCCGGAACACGGTGAGACAAGGAGTTACCATGGGTAGCGTCTTGGGTACGGAAATTCCAGCGCTTAACTGTGCCAGCAAAACCTTTACCTTTAGAAGTACCGGTAACATCAACTTTCTTAACGTCTGCGAAAATTTCAACGCTAATGTTCTGACCTGCAGTGAACTCTTCACCTTCTGCAAGGCGGAATTCCCACAGACCGCGGCCAGCTTCTACGCCAGCTTTAGCGAAGTGACCCGCTTCTGGTTTGGTTACACGGTTAGCTTTTTTGCTACCAGTAGTAACCTGCACAGCGCGGTAACCGTCGTTGTCCAGGTCTTTGACCTGAGTAACGCGGTTTGCTTCAATTTCGATAACGGTTACAGGGATAGAAACGCCATCTTCAGTGAAGATACGAGTCATACCCACTTTCTTACCGACTAAACCAATCATTGTTTCAACCTCTCAATCGCTCAATGACCCTGATTAACCCAGGCTGATCTGCACGTCTACACCAGCAGCCAGATCCAGACGCATCAGAGCATCAACGGTTTTCTCGGTTGGCTCAACGATGTCAACCAGACGCTTGTGAGTGCGAATTTCATACTGATCGCGCGCATCTTTATTGACGTGCGGAGAAATCAGGATGGTAAAGCGCTCTTTGCGGGTCGGCAGCGGGATTGGACCACGAACTTGCGCACCAGTGCGCTTCGCAGTCTCAACGATTTCCGCAGTTGATTGATCGATCAGACGATGATCAAACGCTTTCAGGCGGATACGGATTCTTTGGTTCTGCATGAGACCAGAGCTCCAATTATTTTAAACGTAAATGATTACTCCTCAAACCCATTTCGATTGATGGGAGAGTGTAATCGTTCTTCACATAACCCCCATATCGGGAGTATTGTTGACCGGCAAGTAAACTTATCGGCCATCTGATTCTCATTGAACCAGGCCTACCAAGATTAGGTAAGCCCGCGCATTATACTTAAACACCAGTAAGAAGCAATCCGAACTACAAAAAAAATGCTTTTATTTTGCGCTCTTCTCTTCTTGTTGCTGTTCCAACATCGCTTTTTCCAACCACTCTTGTAATGGTATATCCGGGCTTCCCTCAACTAACTTCATGATTTGACTTTCATCGCTTTCGCCTGTCGGCGCCTCTTCCGGAGCCTCATTTTCCATAGATGAAGTATCTTCCAGCAGTTGTTCATCAGCATTTGTATCGTCATCACTATCGGCCGACTGACTAACAGCAGGCATCGCTTTGTCCTGATAGATGTAATGTAAGGGGGATTGCTTATAAGGAAGACGGGATTCTTCACTGACACCTATCCGGTAACTCTGCCAGTTAAGATAACTTATATTAAGATAAGCCCCTGCCATCGCACCTGCCAACAAGCATAGGCAACCTAATCCCAGAGAATAAAGGCTTTTTCTGAGCGGGCGATGCACTACCACCTTCACTTTTTGTTTGTTTAAATGGCTTGTGTAAGCCGATAAATGAATGTTTTGCATTTTAACCTAGAGCTCTTCTTCTGTAAGCAGCACGGGCATGTTGCCGGTACGTTTAGCGATTTGCATCAGTGTGCCCTTACCTACCCTTCCATCAACAATAAGACCTTCCCGTTGTTGGAATAATTTAACCTTCCTGATCAAATCTTTGTCCCACTGACCCGTTTTACCGAATGGCAGGTTCAGGATTTTGCTCAGTGTCATATCTAACCAAGCGGTGTCAGCTTCAGGGCTTGTATTGTTGATGGCGTTTTTACCGCTCGGAGTCTGCGGGAATAACTGAATATATTCGCCACCCCAAACTTCGTTAAACCAGCTGCGCTGAACCGTCCACGTCTCATCTTTAATAAGAATATCTAACTCCTCATCAGTGACCTTCACAACGGTAACGTACACGGTCTGTTTATCTGCTGTAATCGGACTTAACCAAGGAATTCCGTCCTGGACTAAGGTCTCTAAGGTTGCCTTGCCCTTTTTACAGGTGAGCTGTGCACGTACAGCCTGATCACAGAACGCATCATTAGTTGGCACGTCATAACCCCACACCTGAAAGAGCTGACGCATTCCGTTACGCTCGTTACTTCCAACATCACTCAGTTTTTTGGCCGCAGCAGGGATTTCGTGCAGCCTTTCGGAAAACGTCGCCAACAGCGGGAGGTATGGCTTTACATAGCCTAAATAAGTCCATCCCAAAACACTGCCTAAAAGCATGTAGCACGCAATGAGAAACGTGAGACATTTCCTTTTGCCAGGCGTCAGTCCTCGGGCTTCGAGGCAGACTTTCATTTGCCGATAAGTGACTGACTGTGTTTTTTCTGCATATGCGCTGTTCAATGAGTCTGTTGCCAGTTCATTAATAAGCCGAAACTTACCACCAGCGGCAGTGTGCAACAATTTAACGAGTGGTTTGTTAAAAAGGGTTGGCTCCCCTCCGGCTGATTGCATCCTTTGGGACAGATAGTCCGAGGTTTCTGCGAGACTCATTGGAGACAGAGAGTAAACCGCATATGGTAGCCCCATCTTATGGCGCCTGCCGCGGCTTTTACTCCCCTTATGTTCTTCTACTAGCAGGAATGAGACACGCAGAGATTGCGGATAAGTTTTGAATGTACGTAAAAACTCATAACTTTCTGCCGTGAGGTTTTCAGCATTATCGATCACGACCAACCAGGGCTCTGCGGGGTCCGCATTGTGGACAAAGGATTCTGCAATTCGCATAGTGAGAATCGAGGCTGGTAATGTTTGCCATTTCTTTAAATGAAAACAAAAGGCTAGTAATTGTCCAAGGCTTTCACTGTCTGCGCCATTCAAAGACGCTGCACTTAAATTCAATACCCGGCATTGACTTTTTCTGGCAATCTCGTGCGCCAGTCGCGTTTTACCAACACCTTTGTTACCACCGATTATCGCGATACCTCCCTGACTCAACTTCAGCAGAATAAAATCCTGAGCGGCCAACAAACGTATATTATTGAAATAATTACCTTCCAAAAAGGGAAGCGTGACAAAATTAAAGTAATCGCGGTACATACCAATACCCATAACCATTTATACATTCAATGAATGTTTTTAAATAAAAAACCGAAAGAGGAATAAATCTGAAAATCAAGAAACACAACCTCATTCGTATTGAACATGTATTAATGTGAATCAATGTTTTTCTGCGTATAATATAGCCTAATAAGTAACCCACTGGAATAACGAAAGCACAAGGGAATGATCCAATACATGCATGCCATCTGGAATAAAGGGCATCGGCCAAAGCTATCATTGAAGACAGGAATGTTTATTGTCATTACATTCATACTCACAATGATTTGTTGCTCAACAATCGCTGTTACTGTGCTAAATAGCAGGGAAAGTTTTGGGTTCCTGCCCAAGACCTCCACCGACGCCAAAATTTTTATCAATATACCCGGCACACTATTTGAAAAACGCAGAAATGCAGTGATTAAAGAGGTAACTCGATCACCAGCGACTAGCGTTAAGCTTCCCTTATTCCTTAAGGGAGTTCTGACAAGTACTGACAGTCGGCGCTCACTGGCTATTCTTCAAGGACCATCGGGTCAGCATAGTTACCGTGAAGGTGAAAAGCTTGCTGATGTGGAAAACGCTTACTTGCAGTCAGTAAAACCAGACGAAGTTTTAATACGCACCCCCAAGGGAACAGCGATTTTATACCTCAGTGATAAAGCTCAGGATAATAAACGCCCAGAACCACAAAAACAGAGGGCAAACAAAGAACACGCAAAATACTTAATGCATTATTTAGTTGCCAACCCCGTATATAAAGATGAGAAACTTACAGGTTATAGATTCAATCCCAAAACGAGCAGCAATGTTTATCTTAGAGCGGGACTTATTCCAGGCGAGTTCGTCATCAAAATAAATGGGCAATCTCTCGACGACACTGCAACAGCAGATAAATACATTGAACAACTGGCAAGCCTGAGGGATGTACAACTTACCGTTCTGAGAGAAAATCAACTTCAGAATATCTATATAAATCTAGCTACTATCGAAACATCGTTGGATACAGAAAGTCATGAAGAAGTTCATTAACTCTCTCCTAGTAAAGGCATGCATATTATTTGCCACCCTTCCAGGGATTGTACACGCGGAAGAGTTTACTGCGAGCTTTAAGGGCACGGATATTAAAGAGTTTATTGATACGGTAAGTAAAAATCTGAATAAAACTATCCTTATCGATCCCTCCGTGCAGGGAACTGTTTCTGTCAGAAGTTATGATGTTTTGAATGAAGAACAATACTATCAATTTTTTCTCAGCGTGCTGGATGTCTATGGTTTTGCTGTGATCCCCATGGATAACGGGCTACTGAAGGTCGTACGTTCAGCGAATGCGAAAATGTCTGGCGTGCCCATTGCAGACAAAAACAGCCCCGGTAAGGGAGATGAAATTATCACCCGCGTCGTAACGCTTCTTAATGTGCCGGTCAGAGAGTTGGCACCTTTGCTTCGCCAGATGAATGACAGTACCGGAGTAGGGAATGTTGTTCATTACGAACCTTCCAATGTTTTGCTTCTGACGGGCCGGGCATCTGTGGTCAACCGGCTTATTAAGCTTGTCGAACGCGTTGACGCGATGGGTGACCAGCAAAGGCAAACCATTAAACTAAAATATGCTTCTGCCCCGGAAATGGCTGAGATGATGAACAACCTGGTTCGCGAGGAATCTAAAGGACAATCATCGTCCATATTACAAGCCAAAATCGTCGCGGATGAGAGAACCAACACCCTAATCATCAGCGGGCCAGAAGGCGTGCGCAGCCGCGCAGCAAAACTGGTTAGTCAGCTTGATAAAGACCAGTCATCTCAGGGCAATACGCGTGTTTTCTATCTGAAATATGCCAAAGCGGAAAAAATCGTTCCCGTACTTACTGGCATCACAGAAGAGATGAAAGAAGGCAAAACAGCTCAGCCTTCCGGCGCGTCTAACAAGCCGATGAGCATCACTGCAGATGAACAAACAAACTCCATCGTCATTACTGCACAGCAGGATGTGATGCAGTCACTCGAACAGGTCATCACCAAGCTCGATATCCGCCGTGCACAGGTGTTAGTCGAAGCCATTATTGTCGAAGTACAGGATGGCAACGGGCTTAATCTGGGTATCCAGTGGAGCAACAACCAGGTTGGCGGAACACAATTTACCGGAACCGGCGCGCCAATATCGACCGTTGCGGCCGGAGTTCGCCAGTACAAAAAAGAGGGCATTATCAGCAGCGATAATCCTCTGAGCAGCACTTTGCAGACCTTCAATGGCATGACCGCAGGCTTCTTTAGCGGTGACTGGAATGTCTTACTCACTGCGTTATCCACCAGTAATAAAAACGATATTCTTGCCACCCCAAGCATTGTCACTCTCGATAATAAAGAAGCCTCATTCAACGTCGGTCAGGAAGTCCCCTCCCTGTCCGGCTCACAAACCACATCTGGCGATAACATTTATAGCAGCGTGGTTTACAAAACCGTCGGCACAAAATTAAAGGTCACTCCGCAGATCAATGAAGGTGACTCTGTGCTGATGGAAATCGAACAGGAAGTTTCCAGCGTTGATACTTCAACTAACTCTAGTCTTGGTCCGACCTTCAATACCCGAACCATTTCCAATGCCGTGCTGGTTCGTACGGGTGAAACTGTAGTCCTGGGCGGTTTGCTGGATGACAGTACCAAAGAAACCAAATCCAAAGTTCCTCTGTTGGGTGATATTCCGTGGATAGGCAATTTGTTCCGCTATACCAGCACTGAATCAGCAAAACGTAATCTGATGGTGTTTATCAGGCCGACCATTATTCGTGATGATGAGGTTTACTCTTCCATTTCCAATAAGAAATATTCGCACTTTCAAAAAATTCAAAAAACGCGTCAGGATGAGGACCATCAGGATCTGCTCACGCCAAATACCCGTTCTATTTTGCCTGACTATCCTGAAAACAATGTGCCAAAAGCATCCATATCCACCACGCCTGATGACGGCAAACCTCGTAATCCGTTTAGTGGATAAACCATGAACAGTGATAACGAAGTGCTATATAGACCCGTTGTGGAACACGCCTCCCCTGTTCTGCCTTATACCTACGCCAAACAAAAAGGCGTAACGCTGCTTGATAACGTGCTTTTTTGCCGACAGGACATTTCAGTGGAAACACTGCTCGAAGTACGTCGGATCATGGGTGAAATAACGGCGGTCGAAATAGTGGAAACGACATTGTTCGATGAAAAGTTATCAGCAACCTACCAGCGTAGCAGCGGCGAGTCACAACAAATCATTGATGATATCGATAACGAGGTCGATCTTCTGTCTTTGTCTGAGGAATTACCTGATAACGAAGACTTACTGGCCAGTGATGAAAATTCGCCGATCATCCGTCTGATTAATGCGGTGCTTTCTGAAGCAGTCAAAGAGGGTGCTTCGGATATCCATATCGAAACCTTCGAACGCATGCTCAGTATCCGGTTTCGTATCGATGGCGTCTTACGGCAAATCCTGCAACCGGCTCGCAAGCTGGCACCGTTCTTGGTATCGCGCATCAAGGTGATGGCGAAACTGGATATCGCTGAAAAACGTTTACCTCAGGATGGTCGCATTTCGTTACGTATCGGTCACCGGGCGATTGATATCCGCGTATCGACCATTCCAGCTCAATATGGTGAGCGCGTGGTGATGCGCCTTTTGGATAAAAATAATTTATGTCTTGAGATTCCACAACTTGGTCTGTCGCCACAGGACGAGCAACAGCTATCGGCATTAATCCGTAAACCTCACGGGATCATTCTGGTCACCGGGCCGACCGGTTCAGGTAAAAGCACGACTCTGTACGCGGTTCTTTCTGCACTCAACAATAACGAGCGTAACATTCTTACTGTCGAAGACCCGATTGAGTATGAACTGGAGGGCGTGGGGCAAACGCAAGTTAACCCCCGTGTAGAAATGACATTTGCGCTCGGTTTGCGGGCGATTTTGCGTCAGGACCCGGATGTAGTCATGGTCGGTGAGATCCGCGACAATGAAACAGCTCAAATCGCGGTGCAGGCTTCACTGACCGGCCATCTGGTGATGTCAACATTGCATACAAATAGTGCCGTCGGTGCCATTACCCGTTTACGGGATATGGGTCTGGAGCCCTTCCTTCTCGCCTCCTCCTTATTAGGCGTGGTGGCTCAGCGACTCGTGCGACGCCTTTGCCCGCATTGTACCCGACAGTCCCCGTTAGATGTGTCTCACATTCCTTTATTCCACTTTCTGCCTGAACCACCAGCCACTGTTTTTAAAGCCGTCGGATGTTCTCAATGCCATTTCACGGGCTATAAAGGCAGGGCGGCTATCCACGAATGCATGGTTGTTGATAACGCTATACGTCAGGCTATTCATGAGAATCAGGATGAATTTTCCATTGAGAACATTCATCGCAAAACTGCCCGAAGCTTGCGGGAAAATGGACTGCTTAAAACCATTAGCGGCGAGACTACGCTGGAAGAAGTGATCAGAGTTACTGCCGAACAAGAGATAGCGACACGGGGAACGCCCTCATGAGCCGCTTCGCCTTTCATGCAATCACCCCGACGGGCAAGACGCAGCGAGGAGTGATTGATGCCGATTCTCTCCGCCTGGCGCGCCAGATTGTCCGCGAGCGGGGTTTAACGCTTCTTGAAATAAAGCAGGTGGGCAACTCGCTGACAACTCTAAATAGTAAAAATAAAGGATTGAAAACGCGTGTCCCTTCACATGCCATTTCACTATTCTCACGTCAGCTCGCCACATTAACCAATGCAGCCCTGCCCGTAGAAGCCGCACTTGCCGTTATTGCCCGCCAAACCGAGCACGCCGGACTCACGCAAGTGCTGACCGCTGTGCGTAACAAAGTGGTGGAGGGACATACGCTAGCCGATGCATTATCTGATTTTCCTCGCCTATTTGATCCGATGTTCAGAACACTGGTCACGGCAGGTGAACGAACCGGACAACTCGGCACCGTACTGGAAAAAATGGCGGATTATTATGAAATCCGCCAGCAAATCAAAAGCAAGTTGTCGCAAGCCATGATTTACCCGGCCATGCTCACCATCATTGCCATTCTAGTGATTGTTATTTTGCTGGTTGCCGTCGTCCCGCAAATCATTGAACAGTTTGTGCATATGAAACATACGCTGCCCATCTCCACCCGTATTTTAATTGGCGTCAGTGGTTTCCTGGAACGTACATGGTGGGTGATTGCCATAGTGGTTATCGCTTTCATCGCTACCTTCAGGCTGGCTCTGCGCCGTAAGCATAATCTTATGCGTTTTCATACGGCGTTGCTCGGTGTTGTCGTTTTAGGGCCACTGATCAGGGCCATCAATAGTGCCCGATATGCCCGGACTCTCAGTATCTTGCAATCGAGCGGCGTTCCTTTACTTGATGCGATGAAAATCTCAACAGAAGGGATAACTAACCGCCGGATCCATTATTTACTTACCCAAGCGGCAGAACATGTTCGTCAGGGCAGCTCACTCTTTGCTGTTCTGGAACAAACCCGCCTCTTCCCACCCATGATGCTCTACATGATTGCTTCCGGTGAACAAAGCGGGCGTCTTGGCGAGCTTATGGCACACGCAGCAGACAATCAGGACAAGCTGATGCAACACCAGCTTTCAATGGTATTGGCGCTATTTGAACCACTGCTGATTGTCACTATGGCCAGTATTGTTTTATTCATCATCATGTCGATTTTACAACCGATTCTCCAGCTTAATAACCTGGTCAGTTAAAGGTATCATTCCATGTTAAACATTCAAGAAAATCAGTATATTGGCACTCAGAAGCAACAAGGCTTTACATTAATCGAACTGATGGTGGTTATCGTCATTCTCGGGGTGCTGGCAGCGCTCGTTGTTCCTAATGTAATGGGCAACAAAGAACGGGCAGATACCCAAAAAGCCGTCAGCGATATTGTCGCCCTCGAGAACGCCCTCGACATGTATAAGCTGGATAACCATCGCTATCCAACAACCGAACAAACGCTTGAAGCCCTTGTAACCCTGCCCACGATCAACCCGCTACCTGCCAATTATCGTAACGATGGATACATAAAGCGTTTGCCAGCCGATCCCTGGGGCAACGAATACATGTTGGTCAGTCCAGGTGAACATGGGGCTATCGATGTCTTTTCTGCAGGGCCTGACAGTGAGCCCAACACCGCAGATGACATAAAGAACTGGGTTGAGAAGGATCACTAACCTTGTCCGCGGTCAAACAATCCGGCTTTACGCTGCTGGAAATACTGATGGTAATGGCCATTTTCGCCATTGCGGCAGGGGTTGTGGTCATGGTTTTACCGTCTGACAACTCACAAATCCAACGCGCTGAGCAAATGAAAACAGTGATGGAATATGCTGCTGAGCGCGCAGTGCTGGAAGGAAAACCGCTCGGGCTTTCCTTAACGGCCGGCGCTTATCAGTTTGTGGTTTTAGGTGGCACGCTAACGTTGATTCCACTAACACGTGAGCCTCAGTGGCAAGAAATTGAATCTTCCCGCATGCCTGTCAGCGGTGAATTTGCGGAAAATGAAACCCTTTCGCTCAGCCCTTTAGCCCTCAATAAATCTATCAACCGCCCACCACAAATTGTTTTTATGCCCGACGGAACACTTTCAGTCTTTGAACTCAGTTTTTCTTCTTCTGCATCTGAACCGGCCTGTTGCAGCATCATTTCTGAAGGACGACTGCCACTGATATTCAATGTCAGAAGGTCTGGAAAATAATGCGTATACCTTCAACGTGTAGTGTTAAAAATCAGCAAGGTATGACTCTGATTGAAGTAATCATTGCCCTCGGCATCTTCGCCACGGCGGCTCTGGCATTACTGAATAGCCTGAGTTCGCAAATGAGCGCAGTAGATCATTTTCGAACTTCTCTCTTTGCCAGCTGGGTTGCTGAAAATACGCTGATAGAAACACAGATCAAAGCGGAAAAAAAAGAAAAAAGACGAGTAACACTAGCCGGGCAGGAATGGTTTGTTGAACAGAAACATACCCTTGATAGAGAGAACAACATTAGCCAGAACCAGGTACGCGTTCTTCAGGTAGAAGATGCCCATTCACCGATCCTTTCGGTGAGCCGCTGGACTCAGATAATGGCAGAGAAGCCATGAGCAGCCAGCAGCCAGCCAAACAACAAGGTTTCACGCTGATAGAAGTCATGATTGCGATGACGATATTTGCGCTTCTCAGCCTGCTGGCCTATCAGATCCTTTCCGCATCAGTTAAAAACAGTGAAATAGCACAAGAACACACGGCAAGACTGACCGGAATTCAGACTACATTTTCTTTGCTGGAACGGGATCTGATCCAGATATTGCCACGGCAAACCGATGTGGCAGGAGCTCTTTTATCAGCCTCTGAGACATCATTAAGTTTTACAACTATTGGCAGTTATTCTGCATCAGCCCCCTTGTCTGCCAGTGATCTTACACGGGTTACCTGGACATTTACCGATCACACACTGACGCGCAGCGCACAATCTCTTCCGTCCCAGCCACTGACTGATTCATCAGCGATAACGCCCTTTACCCTGCTGACAGGCGTAAGTTCTTTGCATTGGCGATTCTATTCCGGCGGCTGGACCAACAGCTGGAGCAAAACGGATTCTTTTCCAAAAGTCATCGAACTCATTGTCACGCTGGAAGATATGGGTGAAATACGCCGGTTATTCCTCCTGCCCCAAATAATTGAGGAGACGAAGGCAGAGTCAGCTGATAAGCCGTCTGAGCAAGCAAGTTCTGAATCCGCAGCTCCGGTGTCCTTAAACGGGGAGAACACCAACGATGAGTAAGCAACAGGGTGTGGCGCTACTGATCGTCTTAATGATCCTTGCCATCATGGCTGCATTAGCGGCAAAAATGACGCTGCAATTTCAGGTCAGCCAGCACCGCCAAAGCTGGTTACTCAATCAACAGCAATTACGCTGGCTAACCTTTGCCGCTGAAGAAATCGCCCTGCCGAGACTGAAAAAAGAACTTACCGAAAACCCTGTTCAAAACAACCTCGATCAGTTTGCCGTTCAGCAAGGGCACTTCACCGGCCAGGATGGATTTTCAGTGGACTATATTATTGCGGATGGACAAAACTGTTTTAACATTAACAGCCTGCGTAATAACGAGCCTGACACGACGATAGAGGGTGAACCATACAATACGCAGGTACTGAAACAACTTCTTCTCGATGCGCAGGCAACATCCGTTGAAACCGAGCGGTTCGCTGATACCCTCAGCGATTATCTTGATGCCGATAACGAGACCCGAACATCCGGTGCGGAATCCGAGTATTACGAAACGCTGATACCGCCCCGCGCTGCAGCTAATCAACGTCTTTTTTCCCTGAATGAGCTGGCGCTGCTGCCCGACCTCCCTCTTCTGCCACTCAAAAAAATCCGACATCAGCTTTGCACTCTCCCCGAAGAGTTTCAGCAAATTAATGTGAATATGCTGACCGAAGAACAGGCTCCTCTGTTAAGCGCCTTATTTCTTGGCGGTATTAATCAGGAGGATGCAATCAGATTAATTTCAGCGCGACCGCGCAGAGGCTGGGTTTCTGTTGACGCTTTTCTGAAAGAGGCGAAGAAACAGCGTTTTAGTCTGGAAATCCAAAGCAGCGAATTAAAACCGCTGCTGACGGTACGCAGCCAATACTTCGTCCTCTATACGCTAGGCCGGTTTGAAGAACAGCAAAATGCTATGAGCAGTTTTGTGCAATTCAATCCAAAGGATTCAAAAATCAAAATTTATCAACGTCGCTATCGGGTAATTGAGTAAATGGAACAACTTCATCTGGCCAACAGGCTGTTTATCAGGGCTGGTACTACGCCAGAGCACTCACTCTATTGGTTCACGGATAAGGCAGAATGTGACAACGATATCCATTGCCTGCCGGATACCGAACATTTATCAGAACTCGCCACACAACCTGCGGCACGTAATGTTTGTCTGTTCATCCCGGCCAGTGAAATAGTTTTCCGTCAGATCGCTCTGCCTCAACACGCAAACAAAATTACTCGCCAGATGATTGGCCATCTTACTGAAGAAAGTATTGCCAGTGATGTCGATACGTTGCATTGGGTTGAGCTTTATCGAGAAAAACAGACACTCTTTGTGGCGGGTATTGAATCAGATTATTTAAGAAACTGGCTTCGGCTATTTAGCGATGCAGGGCTGACAATAAGGCACATTTATATTGATGCCTTGCTGCTGCCCAGGCATGAAGAAGGCTGGTCGATAATGAAGCTTGATAAGCAGTGGCTCCTTCGACAGTCGGAATATTCAGGCTGTCAGGTTGAGCAGGTATTACTCGATACCCTACTTAAAATCGCAACGCCGGAGACATTACATTACTACGGAGATGAGAAATCGATTTCTCCTGGCTGGGTGCGCGCTGATCTGCCTTTTCATCCCCTGATTATGATGAAGAATAACTGTCCGTCAGCAGTGAATCTGCTGCAGGGCGAGTTCGCCGTGCGTAAAGAAGAATCCGCCTGGGAACGTCATCTGCTACGGGTGGCAACCAGCATGGCGATACTCACGGTGCTAGTGATTATCGGCGCCAAACTTTTCACCTGGTGGCAGATTTCTCAGCAAGAATCATTACTGAAAAAAGAGATGCTTGCACTTCATCAAACCTGGTTTCCGCAGGACAAACACACCCGTAATCTGAAGTTCTATTTTGAACAAAATATGAAAAAGGCACCCACAGCCTTTCTTCCTGCACTGGCAAAACTCACGGCTTATCATGGGCAGAGCCCGCAAATTGACATAGATAAATTAGATTTTCAGCAAGAGACGAAACAGTTCACTCTGCAGATTACTACAGGTGACCGGGCGGCGATTGATGATTTCGTCGAACGGACCGAAAGCGATTTTCACTTTGCCATTTCTAAGTTAGCCACGTCATCAGCGGGTATCACCGCCACGCTAACTCAGCGGAGTAAATCATGAAACAGTGGCTGATGCTTAAAAATGAACGGGAAAGATGGCTGATACTGGTTGCCGCTTTTCTGTTGGCAGTAACTTGCATCTGGTACGGTATTTTAACCCCGCTCAACAACCAGATCGCCCAATCCCGGGCACGGGTCAACACGCAACATCACCAGCTTGAATGGATGATTCAGCAAACCCAGCGTCTCGGGGCACCTTCCGGACTGCGAGTTAAGACAGAAAAGCTGACGGAAGCTATTAACACCTCAGCGGCAGGTTTATCCCTGCAACTTCCTAAGACTACTCAGAATGAACGGGGAGTCGCCCTAAGCTTTGAGCAGATCCCTTACACCACCCTTTTACGCTGGCTTGAAATTCTCAATAAGGAATACGGTATTCAGGTCGTGGCCATCTCAATAGTGACAGGTAACGGACCAACAGGAAGCGTCAGTGTTCCTCAACTCACACTGCGTTAACGGGCAGATGTCATAACAAGGAAGATATTTAGCATGGACGGAGGATGGCAGCAATTGTCTTATATCACATCATTACCCGACGGGTTTTATCACACCTGCGTCGCTGTTTTGGGATTGCTGCTGGGCAGCTTTCTTAATGTCGTCGTTTATCGCTTGCCGCTGATGATTCAGAACGATGGTCAACTGACAGAGCATGGCTTTAATCTGAGCCTTCCGGCATCACACTGCCCCGCCTGTATACATCCGCTAAAATACTGGCAGAATATTCCGGTTTTGAGCTGGTTGTTGTTACGGGGGAAATGCCATTATTGCAAAGCCACGATCTCTAAAAGGTACCCCCTTACAGAAGCAGGATGCGCCGCCATGTTTCTTGGTCTGTCGTTTCTGTTTACCACTCCCCTGAGTTTATTCAGTGCCTTATTACTGTTCTGGTTTCTTCTGGCATTAAGCCTGATTGATTTGGCAACTTACCTGCTTCCTGACCGGTTGACACTGCCCTTGCTGTGGGCCGGGTTACTCGTCCACTCTCTGTACGGCAGCGTGACACTTCAGAATGCATTATATGGCGCGGTCGCAGGTTATCTGGCGTTGTGGTTTTTGTACTGGAGTGTCAAGTTAGTCAGCGGCAAAGAGGGAATGGGGTACGGGGATTTTAAACTCCTGGCAGCACTTGGCGCCTGGGTGGGCTGGCAGATGTTGCCATATCTGTGTATTCTCGCCGCACTTGCGGGGATCGTTTTCACACTGGTAAGGGTAAGTATTTATAAAATGTCAGAGCAAACGCCTTTCGGACCCTGCCTGGCACTGGCTGGTGCGCTGATTTACATCAGCCAGGAGAGCAAAACAATCTGGCTGATGTTGAGTTAATACAGCAGAAATTACTGGGATTCTTCTTTCAGCTGAGACTGGATGTAGTTCTGAATGCCAATACGCCCGATGAGTTCCAGTTCGGTTTCCAGCCAGTCGATGTGATGCTCTTCATCCGCCAGGATATTAATCATTAAATCGCGGCTGACGTAATCGTGCACCGAGTCAGCATAAGCAATGCCTTCGCGTAAATCCTTCGCCCCTTCAAGTTCCAGCAGCAAATCAGATTTCAGCATTTCCTCAACATCTTCACCAATATTGAGTTTGCCGAGATCCTGCAGGTTAGGAAGCCCTTCCAGGAAGAGGATCCGCTCAATATAGATATCGGCATGTTTCATTTCATCAATGGATTCGTGATATTCGATACCGTTGAGACGCATCAGTCCCCAGTTTTTAAACATACGGGCATGCAAAAAGTACTGATTGATAGCAACCAGTTCATTTCCAAGAAGTTTATTGAGGTGTGCAATGACTTTTTTATCGCCTTTCATAGGTAACTCCTCCGTTCCGGTATCTAAAGCGTAGATCCGGTTCAGAGTAAGTCAAAAAAAAGGCACACTTTTTAACTAAGTATTTTTACGCGATGTTTTTGAACTCAGGAATTTGCTGTAATTCATCTTCCATTATTTGTCGCGCCGCACGAACACATTTGCCACATTGCGTTCCTACCGGAACAAAACTCCTCAACTGTTGGAACGTTTGCGGCTGGTAACGTCTGACTGCCTGTCTGATCGTTTTATCACTGACTGAATTGCACAAACACACGTACATATAAACCACGCTTCGCATAAATCTTGAACTAACTGTAAATGAGAATGGTTATTATTGCAAATGCAGTTTGAACGCTTTTGCACACAAATTTTAGGCAATAAAAAAGGGTGCCGAAGCACCCTTTTTTTGCTCTTAATTATCAGCGATTAAGCGATAACTTTAGCAACAACACCAGCGCCTACAGTACGGCCGCCTTCACGGATTGCGAAACGCAGACCGTCATCCATCGCGATTGGGTGGATCAGGGTAACAACCATGTTCACGTTGTCACCAGGCATAACCATCTCAACGCCTTCTGGCAGTT
>NZ_CAWOJA010000024.1:0-30943 GCF_963881615.1 Rahnella sp. CJA17(1/100)
GGGGGCAGTAAGATTGATAATACCGAGAGCTTGTGAAAGTTCCATTTAAAAAGGGTCCATGATGAGCATGAACCCTTTTTACACGAGCCACCGGATCGGTCAACTGATCCTTAAACGATCGGCATTACGCATAAGCGGCCCCTTGTTTACCTTGCATTGCTGTTGAGCATGTAGCCGGTATCTGCCAGCACATCTGCGGTTCAGGGGCATACCATGTCGATTGTAGTCAGTTTCTTATACCGCCAGAACAAAATCACTGAACGAAGTACTGATTCTCGAACATCGCTAAAAAAATGAAACGACATTCTTTTATCCGGTATAATACATATAACAAAAAACAACTTAAAATGGTGCTATATGTATAATTATGAATGGATTTTCTTTGATAAAAATGGCGAGAAACTTCCAGTAGTGAAGACATCTGATAATCGCATTTATGCTGCGGGCGATGTAAAAACTCACAATGGGAAAAGCTATGAAATTGTTCACAGGATCATCGATCGCGTGAACAAAGATAGTGACCTCCAAATAGCCGTCGAAGTTTAGCATTTACCATTACGCTGGTGTGAAGAATCTCGATGTTCATCCCTGCCAGCAACTATAGAAACCGCAGGGCAACAGGCATTCTATTTCTCCAAAATCGGCATCAAGGCAGGAGTCAACATACTCTCCACTCTCTCGTTGTCAAAATTACACGCAGACAATTTCACTGAAAATCCAGTATTTCCTTTCAAAAAAAACGACAAAAATAAAATTAAAAGTAGCTATCACCAATACGTGGTATTGGCTGGAAAAGCACTTTTTTTATAAAAAAACGGCCATATAATTATGGCCGTTACATCCATGTAATCCATTATTAATAAATAGATTTACCCCCTTTATTTAGGCCGACGCTCGGCCTTTTTTTTATGCTATTACCGCTCGAATCCACGACAATTTTATCCCCCACGCACCCCAGCCTTTTCCACCAGTTCGAGTAAAAAATGATTTTATGCCCGTCCGGGCGCTTTCATTACAGCATTCGTAAACCGCTTTCGGGCGGTTTTTTGGGTACACGTAAGTCACTCGCATTGAACATAACACCTGGAGCACGCATGACAGGTGTTAGAACCATTAAGTAATGTCACTTTTTATCCAGAGCAGGGAAGCGAAGGCAAACGGGAGAGAAGCAAGAAATCTCCCAGCCGTAAGGCTCAGGTGCGTATTCAGGAACAGCTCCGCGCTATCAATCCCGTTCTGGCAGACACGAGCTTGTTTGTGACAAGTTCAAAGCGGTAGAATCGACCATCAGTGCTGCAAAGTGCAGGGTTACGGTGAGCCCCAAAAGGATAACTGAGATGATTAAATTCCCGACAAAAAAGCGCGTCGATTTATATAAAAATGCCGTCAGCTCTGAGCAATTACAGCTGGATCTGGCTACGGCTCAAGAGTTTATGTACGATGCCTGGGAAACTGATGACCTGGAAGCTGCGCTTAAACTCATTAGAAAAGCTATCAAGAAATCCCCGCTCTGTGCTGACGCATACTCCTTCTACTACGAGATATTTGAAGAGCCCCCTGAGTCAAAGATCCAAAATCTAGAAACGGCTTTGTATGCAGCCAACATTGCTCTTGGCAAAGATTTTCAGGAGTTCGCAGGCCGTTTCTGGGGATTTGTTGAAACGCGCCCATATATGAGAGCAAAAGCAGCTTTGGCTGAAGCTTTGTGGGAGTCCGGTAATTTCTATCCAGCAATGGCTAATTACCGCGAAATGCTTAAGCTCAACCCGAATGATAACCAGGGGATTCGTCATTTACTAACGAGTTATTACCTTGAACTGGAAATGGTGGATGATCTGGCTTTGATACTGGCTGATTATTCAGAAGATATGCGCCCGTGTCTTCAGTATACACGCGCCCTCCTCGCTTACAGACAGTCATCCCCGGAGGCCGAAGAGATCGCTAAAGCTGCGATTGATTCAAATAGACACATTCCCAGTTTGTTATCAAAGTGCCGTTTACAGCCTAAGTCTAACAGTGGATATATTACGTTAGGTGAATTAGATGAAGCCATTGATTACGTGAATAATAATATAAAACCTTGGATTCGTACCCCTGGTGCAATTGAATGGATTTTCAAGCTCATCTAAATGATGAAGGCCATCACTTAGACCTTCATCATTAATTCAGCTACAAGCCATTCCTTGCTGTTTTTAATTCTAAAAAGTTGACTTTATCTATCTTCCCTTCATGTATCATGATTGTTAATCTCGCTGGATGTTTAAATCGCATCTCGCTTATCCTAAAAGTCCAAAGCATTATCTTTAATAAATCTTGTTCATCGATAATTTTGTGGCCTTTTATTCTTGCAAGTCCAGAACCAAAGATTGGTACAGAAACACTTTTTTGAGCATAGACTCTATTAACTTTTATCCCGCCGCGAACTCGGGCGGGTTACTGGGCGGCGGAGTATGCGGACAGAAATCAGGCGCTGGCCAGGCAGAGGCTTACCGGGAGCAATGCTTACTGGAAATGGCACACGGCTTATAACCGGCGGTCGGTGGCCGAAACGGCGATGTACCGGGTTAAACAACTGTTCGGTGGGCACCTGACGCTGCGTGACTACGATGCGCAGGCTGGTGAGGCTATGGCCATGATCCGTGCCTTGAACAAAATGACGCGTGCAGGGATGCCAGAAAGTGTGCGGATTGCCTGAGGAAGTTAGTGACGGGAGGCGCTTTTATCTAAATCCTATTTATTCAACAAAGCCCATCGGTTCTAAACGTGGTTTTTCGTATCATTGGACCTCAAACCCCTGTATCTAATCCTGGGGGCAAGTCAGGATAACTTTATATGTCATGAGTACTTTATTGATGTTTTTCTGGATTATATTCAGAATTTCTATTTGTTAATTTAAAGTTAAAATAATTCAGAATGACTTCCCACACGATACAGTCTTAGTTCTGAATCTGTACGTTGGTAAATCAAGAGTAAGTCAGGCATTCCATGGCATTCTAGGTAGCCTATATAGTTTCCAATTAGTGGATGCTCTCTATATTTTTCTGGTAAAGGCTCACCTGTTTGAAGAAGCGCAATCGTTTCTAAGATGACCTTTTGCGCTTTCTTATTGTTTCCATAACGTTTTGCGTCTTTTTAAACCGGCTCTGATAAACAATAGTCAGCATTATTACCAGCCAAGATCATGTTTAAGTTCATCAACCGTATCGACGCGCGTCACCTCGATATTATTTTCTAAGTCGCGAATAGCTTGTAAGGTTTCCTGGTTCGGCTGAAGCAGGTCTCTCGGCAGCTCACCGTTCACTGCTAACCGGTTTACCACCATGCGGATCACGGTAGACAGATCTAAACCAAGCGCTTTTGCGTTAACCATCGCGGCGGCTTTCAAAGCCGGCGATACTCTTGCACGAACAACGGTATCAGTCATATTACCCTCCATATTTAGTCAATTTATTGTAGCCACAACGTAGCCACAAATCAAGCTTCATACTTTTTAGTTTTATGCGCGCAGCGCATAGAAGGGGTCAGTTTGGATATCGAAAATTATCGTACCTCTGAGCTGTGGTAGAGCTTGACCACTTTGACAGGAAGCTTTGAGCGAGAAACGGACATAGCGACATTCGGATCTGTAAGCTAGCGTCGAAATCATTGCCAACAACTCTGTCTGGTAATTGACGGTAAGGTGCTGCGAACCTGCTTTTCCCTAACTATAAAAACAGATATATAACTAACCTAGTGAACACATTATTTAGGAAATTGTTTTGCAACTACAACTCACCAGACTGCATCTTCGCCCCGTAACTACATCTGACTTGGATGACCTTTTCAGAATTTATGGCGACCCGGCTACGAACACCTTTAACCCCGCAGGGCCATATCCTGACATGCAGCATGCACAAACTGTTTTAGCTCGCTGGATCAACCACTGGGAAACTCACAGTTTTGGAAACTGGGCAATATCTTTGCAGGATAGCCCTGAAAGGATCATTGGTTTTGGAGGTCTGAGCATCAGCAGTTATGCAGATATCTTAATTAATAACTTAGGATATCGTTTCGCCACAGAGGCATGGGGAAAAGGTCTGGCGACAGAGTTTTCGAAATACTCTGTCAGATATGGATTCGGTGAGTTAAAGCTGACTGAGGTATCTGCCGTAGTTAGAGGAAACCACATGGCATCGCAGAAAGTTCTTCAAAAAGCCGGGTTGCAATACGTAAAAGAGATCCATGATGTGAAAGACGCGCCGCCTAGCCTGCTTTTTTCTCTTACACAGTGTGAATGGCTCAGACAATCAATGTGAGCGTATTTACTCTAAATCATGGATAGCTAAACTGAAGCTAAAGAAGCGCCCTAAGGCGCTTTGGAAAATTAGTTGTTCTGTTACAAGTCCCAGCGATTTCCAAAGAGATCCTCGAATACAACCACCCGTTTTGGGATCTGCCCTTCACTCGGAATCACCATATAACTCGCTATGAATGTCCGCTACTGGACTGTGAGTTCAACCGATGGATGCAACACACTGATTGAACCGCTCTGAGCGATGAGCGGAAGTCCGCTAATGCTGACCCGAATATGGTCCAGAGTGAAAAGAATAATACAGGTTTAATGGTATAATTAAGGGTCAGTTCATTTTTGAAAACGGATAAATGCCAGTCTATACGACTGACAGAGGAAGTTTCCCATGGAAAATTATCGGTTACATCGTGGCAGGCTTATCGACCATATCCAACTTGTAGTAAACAACTTCGAAACAAGCAAAGCGTTTTACGCAGCTGTACTGTCTGTTCTGGAGATCCCTGTAATAAATACAGACGACGATTATATCTGGGCAGATGAACTTGTCATTTCTTCAGTAAAAAGTCCAGCATCTGCAGGTGAGTTGACAGGGCGACATCATCTGGCTTTTCAGGCCAGGAATCGTGAAACGGTGGATGCTTTTTACCATGTGGCACTCTCTCATGGTGGGCGAGACAATGGAGCGCCTGGCGAAAGAACCTACCATCCAGGTTACTACGCGGCTTTTGTGCTCGATCCTGATGGTAACAACATCGAGGCTGTTTACCATGGAGAGGCAGAGCGCATTACGCAGTCTGTGGAGATTAGCTTCAGTCTTTGAGTCACTCATGTAAGTATGCAACCCTGGCGGATAATACAATCTGTCAGGTTCGAACCATACCTTTCTCGATATCCGCTTTTGGCACTGAACTGTCCTCGTCGTAACTCTTTGTCAGCTCCGGGCGAAGAGCGGACTTATCTGTACAAGGGTTACCATCCAGAAATGAAAGATCACCCAAAAGGAAAACACTCGTAAACCTTCTAGACAACCTTTTACCGAGCATTTAGCCTAAATTAAAATTTTTATATCTGTCAGGCTACTTCATTATGAAAAATGATATCAGAACCCTCGACCTTAACCTTCTTAAGGCCCTTGATGCGTTACTGGATGAGGGAAGCGTGACTCGGGCTGCGCAGCGCCTCTCCCTGACGCAGCCTGCCGTCAGTGGCATGCTTATTCGCTTGCGTGATTATTTTGGCGATCCACTCTTTGTTCGCACCAGTCACGGTATGGTCCCCACACTGCGGGCAAACGAACTTTCTATGCCGGTAAAACAAATCCTCACCGATATCGCTATCCTGCTGAAACCAAGGCAATTTGATCCCATGACAGCGGAACTGACTTATACCATCGTCGCAACGGACTATGCACTTAAGGCAGTTGTCGTTCCGTTGATGGCTGAGCTGAAACAACGTGCACCGTATATTAAAATCGCCGTGCGGCCTGTGGACAATGAGCGAATGTATCAGCAGTTGTCTCTGGGTGAAGTTGATCTGGCTTTGATAACACCGCAAACAACCCCCGAAGACCTGCACGGAAGAGCGCTCTATGAAGAAGATTATGTCTGCGTAGCACGAAGTCATCATCCTCTGGCAGCAAGTTCGGAAATGACGCTCGAACAATTTTGCAAACAGCAACATATCCTAGTGTCTTCAGAAGGTAACTTCACCGGTGTTACAGATGAAGCACTATCTAAGCTCAGTCTGACACGAAGAGTAGGCATGTCGGTTAATAGTTTTCAGGTGATACCTGATATATTGCGAGTGACTGATATGATTGCAGTTGTACCTCACCGTATGGTCCTGACTAACAAAGATCTCATCATTCTCCCTTTGCCCCTGAAAGTACCTGGATTTACCAAGAGCATGGCCTGGCATGAACGAACCCATCGTGACCCAAGTCATCAGTGGGTCCGTGCTTTATGCGCAGAAGTAAGCCAACATCCTGGAGCCTGATATAATTTATCTTATTAAGATTATAAGTTATAACAATTCGTCTTATAACTTCATTGCGCCAATAATCACTGTCATCTTGTTGCTGCCGTAACGGCGCACACAGTGCAATTAACTATCGTAATTGGAGAAATTTATGAACGCGATTAACTGGCCAGAAGGCTTTGTTCCAGGTTTTACCGATAACTTTGTTTCTAATGAAATGATCATCTCAGGTCTGAACGTCAATGATGTCTGGCCGTTCCTGAGTCAGCCATTGTTATGGCCGGAATACTATAAAAATTCCGCCGATGTGCGCTTTTATGACAACAAAGGTCCAGAACTGGAAAATGGGGTATGCTTCTACTTCAGCACATTTGGTTTCCCAGTTGAAGCTAAGGTTGTGGAGTTTGTTCCACCTGCTGAAGGTAAACCTGCTCGTCTGGCATGGCACGGATGGTCCGGTGAAGAAGATACCGCTCAACGACTTGATGTTCATCACGCGTGGCTGCTGGAGGATCTTTCCGGTCACAGGGTCCGTATCCTAACGCAGGAAACACAGAACGGAGTCCCGGCAAAAGATCTGGCAAATACCCGCCCGAACCCAATGCTTAATGGTCATCAGGAATGGCTTGACGGCCTGATTCGAGCAGCAAAGAAATAATTAACCGCTTTCCACAGTCATATCACTGAGGTTGCACTTCCCCGCAGCCTCAAGAATGTTTGCCCCTTTGCTATTGCACTTGATCACAGGTAAATCCTGTAACCCCCTCTAAGTGACACCGCGCGGCCGTATCTGAAATGTCCGCTTCACGCCCTGAGACATTCGACAAGCTTTTTACGGCGCCAGTAAGGGTGATTTTCGCGCTTCCAGTGCCAGCAAATATTTCGCTTCGTCGTACCGGATTTTGGTCTTCCAGCAGCGGTAAATGATCCTTATCCATTTAAACGTCAGAGCCCGGATAGCTGATTGATGCGATTTCCCTTTTTCCCGCTGGCCCTGGTAATAAAGTCTGGCCCAGTATGATGAGTTGACCGTCTTGGCAGTCCATTCCACGAATGTCTGTCGGACGAACTTCGCACATTGCCAACGCCAGTGCCCCCAGGATTTCTGACCACTTCGCTCAGTTACTGGCGCAATGCCAGCGTAGTTTTGTATTTCTTCTGCACTGTTGAAGCGGTTGCGGTTATCACCCAATGCTGCAAGCATTCGCGGCCCCATGCCCGGCAGTGATTTGAACAGGTCTGCATCCGGAAGCGTATCGAATAAGGATTCGATTCGTTCGTCGTAGGTTCTTATAAGATCACCTACCAGTTTGATTTGCGATGCAAGTGCTGTTGCCATTAGCGCGTTCGCCTCGATGACACTTTTATCGGTAGTCAGGGGAATAGCGCTGGCAATGCTTGCAACCCGCTGCTCTGTATACGCAACAGCAGAGCCACCTTTAGCATTCATAAAGTGACGGATAGTATCGCTTCGGGCCCGTTTTAGTTGTTGCAGACTGGGCCAGCGGATTATTAGCTCGCAGAACAGTGAGCTGTCCCGATGTGAGAACCATTCCAGGGGCTGAGGATAATACTGCTTAAGCGTGTTGATGAGCCGGTTCACAAAGCGGCGTTTGTCTTCGACCAGCAGTCGACGCTGCTCAACTAACTGTTGAAGTAACCGGATATCCGCGTTATCGGGTTCAATGGCTTTTACTTTCTGGGGATAGCGTAGCATCAGCTCTAACGCTAACTCAGCATCCTGCGGATCATCCTTCGCACCGCTTGGCCAGAAGGTCTCCCGATAGCGGGCCAGTGACAACGCGTGCACAGGAAAGACAGTGACAAACGGGTATTTCTGAAGAGCATACACCACCGGACCTTTCTTTAGCTCAAGGGCGATCGCGATCCTACCTTTGACTTTCTGGTGCAACTCGTTTAGCCAGATATCAAGCGCTTCCGGAGTATGTTTAATCACATGGAATATGCGCTCACCGTTTTTAAACTGAACGCAGACATCGTGCTTTTTATCCGCCCAGTCCAGACCAACATGAGCAGCAAACTGATCTATCGCGGTCATCACCAACTCCTTTTGATCGGGGATTGGTATGCATTCCACGTTCTTCGAAAGAAATATAGTCAGCAGTTTATCTGCACGCCCTGAGTATTCGTTAGCGAACGTGGAGCACCTACTGGCTCGAAAGCAAAGCGGCAATCATCAAATCACATGATTCTGGCACAATATTCGTAACCAGTAAGCGCATACCCTGAATCACTTAAAAGTGTAACTCTCAGGGTGCGAATGACTATATCTGGCACAGAGCGGACCTGCGCGCTGCACGATCCGCTTTGAGCGAAATGCGGACATGCGGGAGCATGGGCTATGTATGAAAGTTAATGATGATAAATACCATTTTCCAAAGGGGGACCATCAACAGTAACCCCCGTGATACTGTAAGTATCTCGCATACCCTTCACTGTATATTACAGTACTTCCAATTAGCCCAAGTCGGTGCAGAAAATTTGTCTGCTGATATTTGCAAAGCCTGTTTTTTGTTCCCAAACTGAATGAACACTAGGGGACTTTTTTAAGGATAAAACTATGCAACATTGTCTGCGGGTAGCCTGGGGAATTCTGCTTATTTTCGCCTTTTCGGTTCAGGCCGAAATGAAGATATATGGCGAGCAGCGCGTCAGCGGCTGGTGGAACTGGTTAAAAAACGATGTCTCGCAGACCTGGAAAGAGCCGCAGAACTATGATCTGTACCTGCCTTTCCTGAGCTGGCACAACCGCTTTATGTACGATAAAGAGAAAACCGATAACTATAATGAAATGCCGTGGGGAGGAGGTTTTGGCGTTTCCAGATATAACGAAGAGGGTAACTGGAGTTCGCTTTACGCCATGATGTTTAAGGATTCGCATAACGAGTGGCAACCGATTATTGGCTACGGCTGGGAGAAGGGCTGGTATATTGATAGCCGCCGCGATTTTCGCCTTGGCCTTGGCGTCACCGCAGGGATTACCGCCCGTGCTGACTTCGCCAACTACCTGCCACTGCCGATTATTTTGCCGCTCTTCTCCGCCAGCTATCGCCGTCTGAGCGTGCAGTTCACCTACATTCCCGGCACCTACAATAACGGCAACGTGCTGTTCGCGTGGCTGCGCTACGGTTTTTAAATGCAGTGGTGCAAAGTCCTTAAATGGTGATGGCATGAGATTGACGAAAACCTGTATCAGGCATGGTGCCGGCTATTCCCCTTTCTTGTAAGTGCCTCAAAGTGTGGAAAAAATTTCTCTTGCAAACATTGGTGTTCATTCTGGTGGTCTTGACAGCAATGAGATTCGGGTTTCGCTTGCATATTAACCAGTTTCTGGTAAACGCAACCCCAGTCAGAAGAGTCAGATTTACAAGGCAAATCGTTGCCTATGATTATATCCTGCTGTCCATTCTTTCGATTTCTTTTTCATAAAGCTGAGCAAATAAACAACCACCATAAAAATACATAATACCAGAGAGACATGGCCCGGGCGGATATCTCCGATTTCATTGAAGTGTTCTACAACCGAACCCGACGTCACAGTCATCTTGGTGGTGTCAGCCCTGAGGCCTTCGAAAAGGCCTCACCGTGAGGACAGAAAATGTCTGCCGGAACGAGGCACTCCATAAATGACTCTGAGGTGTCTGCTAAACCCGTGGCGATTCATTACCTCTGACAATACAGTATCAGAGGTAATGGGCTGAATAAAAAAGGAGTTAATCTACTGTTTAGTATCAAACCAGCTTTTCCAGAGTGGCACAGCAGTAGCAAAAGTGCCCCTATGCGTCGTTTTCCCGGTAGATATAGCCTCGACTAAAGTATTCCCCTCCCCCATGGACTGGGCATATGTCATTGCCATTTTACCTACCCCTATTGTTATCGCTTCGTCCGTTTCTCCGTAGTAGTTGTGGACAGGAGAGGCGATCACCCAGCGATAGGCCTGCGCAGAACTAATCAGACGACCATAGGCAGAATTTGCAAAATATTGGGGATTGAAATATTCAGGACGAATTAATTTATGTAAATCAGATGTAATTTCCGCTGGATTAAAAGGTTGACGGTCATAGGCTTTTTTCGCTACATCATAATACTCATCGGTAATAACAGAGTGTGCTAAACCTGGAATACCGTAGTAGTTTTCATAAGCAAAAGCCGAGAGTATCACAATACTATTTAACCAATCGGCATCAAATTTTCGCGGAAAGGTAAGAAATCCATTCATGAGGGCAAAAACGTCAAGAGGAGCGCTGGCCGTTGCTGTAGCTTGCACTTTTATCCCTGTAGCTTCAAGCTTTTCAAGCAGGGCCATGGTGACAAAACCACCTTGTGACCACCCTGCCAGAAAAAGAGAAGGATTTGAAACTCCCATTTGCGCCAGGATCTGCCGCGATGAATTAATCATGTCGTATGTTGCTTGTTGATGACTGCCTTTTACCATATAACCTTCGGGTTCATTGGAGACTCCCAGGCCAAAATAATCAGCACCAATAACGACATAACCCTGTGAGGCAAATTGCGCTATCATCAATTGTGTCTCAGGAGACTCTTCAGGAAAAGAAGGAACTTGGTGTTTGCCATAAACGGTCCCATGTTGATATGAAACCATTGGAAAAGATTTACCTGCGGTATCAGGAATGGCAAGCAGACCTGAGGTCATTGTAGGTTTATTGGCACGTTCTGGAATTATTGAAGGATATATCACGCGATAGAGTTTGACGGCATTTTTAGCTTTTGTGTATTTCACATCAACACCTGAAAATGCAGGTGTATCAACAGTTAATATTTTATTCAAACGATCAACATCCCAGCGGGCGATGAGCTCGTAGCTTATCCCATTGGAAACTTCAACCTGTTTTTGTGTTGTATCTTGTGCAAAAGCCGAAATACCCCAGCACGCCAGCACCATATAAAATAAATAATTAAATACTCTTAACATTTCAATCCCCTAATTATTTTTAAATAATTTTCATATCATGGAAAATGATTATTACAGAAAAAATGTAAAGCTCAGAAGAAAAGATATGTACGCTAAAGTGAGACCGCCTTAAAAGTAATAAAAAAGACGGGCTAGCTTTTTTTTACAATAACACTCGTTTTTTTAAATGCAATACCGTCAAGCAGGTAAATTTTATCCTATAAGGAGAGCCTGAGAATTATATTCTATATCAGTTAGTTAGAATCTCAATCCCTCTCTTCTTCCATCGGTTGCCACATCCAGACTAAGTCTCTTAATGATGAAAATTGTTTTTATTAATGAGCCATAAATATCTTTAACTCACATGAGCAGTGAACCTCTCATGCAGTCCCTCAATTGACCTGCTCCCCATTAATTAACACCAACTGATGTTAGCAACGTCAGTGGTGGCACAGAACAATGTGTACAGCTCTGTGTCTGCTATGAGCGAAAAGTGGAATTTATTGCTATAGCCTCATAATGTCGATAATAGTATTCAGTATCGGATGATATAATGCATCTTGGCTGCTATCTATTGGACAATAGCAGCCTTGATATCTGCTGCGCAGAGGCTCCTGCCACAAGTGCAATAATCAAGACTCCCACAGTGGGTAATGCCCTGCCGGTGAAAAAGTATCCCAGGAATAAAACAGCGTAAGTAGCGACAATGCCGGTCAGCATAGAAATAATAAAAACGTGAGCTTTCATTACATATCCTTAGTAACCCCGGCGTGCCCGTCGAGGTTACTCACACATTGAGGTTATTTAAAGGCTGACTTTCCTGCGAACTGTGCCGACGCGCCAAGCTCATCCTCAATTCGCATGAGCTGGTTGTATTTTTCGATACGCTCGCCCCGGCACGGCGCCCCTGTTTTCAAATGGCCAGCACGCATGGCTACTGTCATATCGGCGATAAAACTGTCCACCGTCTCACCGCTGCGGTGTGAGATAAAGGCACCCCAGTTGTTGTCATGACAAAGCTGAACCGCGTCAAAAGTTTCACTCAGGGAACCAATCTGGTTGAGTTTAATCAATGCCGCGTTGGCAAGATTTTCATCTATCCCGCGCTGGATATATTTCACGTTGGTCACAAACAGGTCATCACCGACCAGTTCAACCTGATCTCCTAATACATCGTGCAGAATTTTCCATCCATCCCAGTCGTCCTCAGCAAGACCGTCTTCAATCAGGGCAATCGGGAAGTTTTTCACCAGCGTTTGATAGTAGCTTGTCATTTCCTGTGAGGTCAGCTCGGCATTTTCTGTGCGCAGATGATATTTACCATCACTGTAGAACTCGCTAGAGGCGGGATCCATGCAGATCACAATGTCTTCACCAGGGCGGTAACCAGCTTTCTCAATGGCCAAAACAATCAGCTCCAGAGGCTCGTGATTTGAAGAAACAGCCGGGGCAAAACCTCCTTCATCCCCCACGCCGGCAGATAATCCCTTCTCAAGAAGAACCTGGCGAAGTGCCTGATACACTTCACTCCCCCAACGCACGGCCTCCCTGAACGTCGGTGCACCGCAAGGGGCAATCATGTATTCCTGAAAGTCAGCCCCTTGTCCGCGGGCATGGACACCCCCATTGATTATATTCATACAGGGCACCGGCAATAGATTTGCCCCAATTCCGCCCAGGTAACGGTACAAAGGCGTATGCGATAGCTGAGCCGCGAGCCTCGATACGGCAAGCGACACGCCCAGAATAGCATTTGCCCCCAGACGCGCTTTATTTTCAGTCCCATCGAGGGCGATCATGATGTCGTCGATGCCGCGCTGGTCGCGGACATCATGCCCTTTAAGTTCATCAAAAATTTCAGTGTTGACGCTTTCGATTGCGTGGAGAACGCCTTTCCCACCAAAGCGCGCTTTATCACCGTCGCGGCGTTCAATGGCCTCGCGAGAACCGGTACTGGCTCCTGATGGGACTGATGCTCTTGCAGTAGAGCCACATTGGGTTGTGACATCGACCTCTATAGTTGGGTTACCCCGTGAATCCAGAATTTCGCGTGCAACAATTTTGTCAATAATAAAGCTCATATAAACCTCGAAAGTCAGTGAGTAGTAATATGCTTAATTAACACATCGACGGTCAGGTGGTTGATGAATTCAATGGAATGGGAGGAGAACATCCCGAACAGCCTGTTTTTATGTCCCATAATCACCAAATCTACATCGGAATCTTTGACGCAGGCCTCGACATCCTTAAAGCGACTGATGGTTACGATTTCTTTCACATCCACGGGAAAGCTCGCCGCTTCAACCAGCCGGCTAAGCATGGCCTTGGCCGCAATAATTTCAGCCGACTGGCGATCCTTGGTTAATGAGTCAGATGCAATGTCTAACTCCCGATAATCTGAAGTGAGGTGTCCAAGGGTGATGGCCGTCCCTTGTTCGTGGAACCCCTTTGCAACCTCCTGCAGCAGGAGTTGGCCGTCTGTTTCATCGCTGAGCAATATCAGAGCATGTTTATAGATTGGCATAAATTACCTCGACGAGGTTGAGAGCGCGGCCGTCAGCCACGGGAGTATGTCCTTTTTCCTACTTATAACGCCGGGAAGAGAAAGGCATGTGAGATCGAGCGCATTATTTTCTGAGAAATATAACGTTGCGTTTTTCTGAAAAATATCCGTGACAGCCAACATAGCCATGTCCAAATTGCCGAGCTGACACTCTTTTGTTAACGCCACAAGCAGATCAGGGAGCGCGGTGTCAATTGCCGACATGCATGCTACTTCGATTTGTGAAAGTAGCACCGACTGGCCGTTAATCTGATAGCGCTTGGCGTCTTTCATTAGAAGTTGATCGGGTGTCAGCCCCGCGATGTCTGTTTTAGCGATCAGAAGCTGTTTCACAAAGGCGTCATAATTCAGTTGGCTTATGCAGGATAACGCCTGCACGGCAGCCCTGTCGTGAGCGGTCGTGGTGGGGGATGTGAGCGCCACGGTGTCACTCAATATCGCACCCAACAGCAGTGTGGCCTGCGATGAGGAAATGGGCTGATGATATTCAAGAGTCAGGATTTGCCAGAGCACCGTGGCACAGCTGCCGACAGCGCGTATCCAAACATCCGGAGGGTTTTGTGTGATGACCGTACCTAACCGATGATGGTCTATGATGCCCAAAATGTTACTGAAAGCTAAAGAGGGAGGACCCTGCTCCAAATCCGTAAAGTCGACCAGCCAGACTTGTTTTCCACTTAGGTCTTCTTTGAGTAGGTGAGGGGCTTCCACGTTGGCCTGTTGCAGAATAAACGCCGTTTCAGGAGTAATCTCGCCAAGCCTGAAGGGGGTAGCGTGCTTTCCGAGGTGTTGAAGCCAGTCTGCTGTAACGAGTGCGCTGCAGATGCTGTCGCTATCAGGATTGAGGTGACCAAAAACGCGGATCATAGCGTTATGCTCTGACGGGGGAGAAGATCGGTAACAGACGAGTAAAGATAGAATTTTTTCATAAGAGTACCTGACATACCTGCCTAAGGGAAAAAGCAAAAATGTATATCAGGCGTCATTATCCGAACTGGACAGTTCGGCGGTTGGGAAAGGTGGAACACCATCACCTTGCTGAAGAATATAGGTGAAAATCCACGACCGTGCAATATGCATTCTATAAAGCATTAAGAAGAGTGAAAGCCTTCTCATTGTTTTCGTGCTAACCATAACGAAGAATCAACGTCCGCTTCACGCCCTGAGTCATTCGACAAGCTTTTTACGGCCTCAATAAGAGCGATTTTCGCTATTCTAGTGCCAGCAAATATTTTGCTTCGTCATAACGGGTTATGGTCTTCCAGCAGTGGTAAATGATCCTTATCCATTTGAATGCCAGAGCCCGGAGCGCGGATTGATGAGATTCTCCTTTTCTCGCTGCTCCTGATAATTCAGTTTGACCCATTATGATGAGTTTACCGTGCTCGCTGTCCATTCCACAAACGTCTGTCGGATGAACTTCGCACATTGCCAACGACAGTGTACCCAGGATTTTTAACCACTTCGTTCGGTTACTGGTGCAATGCCAACATAGTTTTGAATTTCTTCCTCACTATTGAGGCTATCGCGGTTATCACCCAATATTGCAAGCATTCGCGGGCCTATACACGGCCCCATGTCTGGCAGTGATTTGAACAGTTCAGCATCCGGAAGATTATCGAATAACGATTCGGTGAAAGGAGGGGATCAGCATAAATATGGCGGTAGAGTAATGAGTGAAATGTTCTGAAAAATTTATTACTTAGCTTATGAAAAGAAAATATTGATGATATTCAACTACAGGGAAGTATTTCAGAATTAACTACTAATTGAGTATATTCCTTTCTACTAAGAGGGGGGGAGAACAAGAATCCCTGAAAAATAGTACAACCATACTCTTTCATTATGGTAAATTGCATTTCTGTTTCAATACCCTCAGCCACAACTTCCAACTCTAGTTCACAACCCATTCGTGCAATATTTTTTGCAATAACAGCCCCCTTTTCACTTTCAGTTACATTAGTGATGAAACTGCGATCAATCTTTATTTGTTTTAAGGGAAGTCCGCGTAATGTACTTAAAGAAGAATACCCCGTCCCAAAATCGTCGAGCGAAAATAGGAATCCGACAGAAGCCAATTCATTCATCTTCTCAGCGACGATTTCAGGTTCAGAGACAAAAACGTTTTCCGTTAACTCCAGATGTACCTGATTGCAGGGAATATTGTATGCGCGAACTCTATCAAGGAGTTTACGCACGAAATCAGGCTGCATAAGATGATCGACCGTAATATTGATGGAAACCGACAAATGTCGAGTTACATCTATTTTCTGCCATTGCAGCAAACATTTAAAAGTTTGCGATATAACCCATTCACCAATCATGGGCATCAGCCCGGCACTTTGAGCATCAATAAGAAAGGCTGATGGAGATAATAATCCTTGGGAAGGGTGTTTCCAGCGAATCAATGCTTCAGCACCTATAATCCGACCACTTGAATTTACCATGGGCTGATATAAAAGGATGAACTGCTCATTGTAAAGCGCATCCTGAATAGATTTAGCCATCATTTTTTTTCTGGTAAAATCGATATGCATCGCTGCTATGCCGCCAAATAATAGTAGTGTGGACAATATCGGATTCAGCCATACACTGAGAATCTGAAAACTACGGTGGCTTGGATTATCTATCGTAAATCTATTCACAGTACTGCAGTAAACAACGAAGGATAGGAGGCTTAATATAATGATAATTAATTGCAAACGAGATTTTTTTTGCTGATAATTCATGTAACCCACAAGGGCAATAACAGGAAGGTAAAGATGTGTTGTGCGTTGGACAGAAACGTCAGGCACGTCATATTTATAGCAAAATATCACTACAAATATTAGACAAACCGTTTGAGCAAGCATTAATCCATTTGAAAAATTCCCATTTACAGCAAGACACCAACAAGGAAGGATTGCCACCGCAAGGATAAGTAGTGAAATGACAAGTTCCCAATCTCTGAGAAAGATGAAAGATGCAAGCCAGCTCAGGCATACTACAGCTCCAGTATAAGCGGCCATGCGACACAGGTAAGCAAGCTGTGCAGTAGAGGGAGCTATGATTGAGGGGACGCGATTCATTCTTCTAATACACCTTAAATGTTTAAAATAAAGCTATTCCGATAATCTGCTATTCAATAAAAAATTCCACAAATTTCATAAAAAACTTCCATATAGTTTCTGAAGATGCTTAGTAAATCACAATTGTAAGAACATTAATCTGTTCTCTCTTACATAACCCCTGCTTATGAACATTCTCAATCAATAAGAATGTCCACTTCGCTGACATTCTTATGCTCTGAGTTACGTCTGCTTCTAGCATTGAGTCGTCTATCAGACCTGATTATCCTGTAAATGATTCTCTATAGCTGCCATAGCTGTCACTTCTGGAATAGTATGCTCCATTCTTTTTTCTAATCGCTATATTCCAAGATACTCGACGATCCCTATGTTCAGCTTATATTAGTTTGAAACCGCTCCCGCGTGACGATTTAGACATCTCGAACCTCGACGCGCGCAATGTTAACCGCCAGCCCGCCTTTTGCTTGGTTCACATTTTCAATGCATGTCTCAAAACGCTGAAAAACATAGCAGCAAAAGCAGGAAGGTGCTTTTCAAGCCTTACATCATCATGCGTGTACTACACACAGCACTCATCCATAAAATCATAGGTAGAATTCAGTTCTTTCAAATTTCTTGTAAGTTTGGAATGCCTCCAAACACCATCTGGATTTACGATTTCAGCGATTATCCTATTCAAAACGAACACCATGCTAGGATATGGTATTAGGTTGAAAAAGTGATAAATATGAGGTGACAAAGTGATAAGAACTGTCACCTCAATATTTTATAAGGAAAATATTTCTAACTAAGTTAGATGGACTTTCTTCTCCAAATATAGTTTCCTTTGTTTTTTATTTTGAAAAAAAACCATGGTAAAACCCAAGAAAGTAATACTAAGGGCACAGCTAAAATTATAGACAAATAGACTAAATTAGAATTTTGATAGAAAAATAATGCTAACAGACCTGAAATAAAAATTAGAACGATTCGTAAATATAAAATTAACTTCCTCGTAGGTCTATCAATATAGGCGGTAATTAACTCAGCACCACAATAGGAGCATGTGGTACTATTTTCCTTTAAAATACAATTACAGAATCCACATGTAGAATTATCATCAACATGATTACTTTTCACTTAAGCCTCTCACTCTTTTTTCGCTGTGTGTAATTTTTTTTCTAAATTATCAATGTACTTTAAACTACCTATAATTATTTTTGAGAGTACTTTACATAATTAGTTTTTAAAATTGCAAGAGATTTTTTCAATTTATTATGTGGTATGTAAATTTTTTTTAATTTTTCACTGCAATGATTTACTCTAAGATTTATCTTATTATAATAAATTTACATTCTACCCTTGTGCCAGAAACAGAGTTAGATTTTACAACTGAATTACCACTAAGATCTTTCCTATCAGTAAGGCCGCAGCGTTTTCTTAAATTAAAACATGATTGGATGTTTTATCCTGTAACAGGAGCAAAAACCTGGTGTGTTGTAAGAGGGAAGTAAAGCTACCTTGAATGCATTATGAAAGCCCTGCCCTGCCATCGCAAGGGCAAGGGCAAGGGCAAGGGCAAGGGCAAGGGCAAGGGCAAGGGCAAGGGCAAGGGCAAGGGCAAGGGCAAGGGCAAGGGCAACGACTTTGTGAGCATTTCTGAGTCTTAACATCAGGTACAGAATGCCTGGAGCGCATAACTTTGAGCTCTTTCTCGTAAAAGGTGGTTCACTCCTACAAGGTGAAATAAATACTGAGAAGTATGGAATACTAATGCTACCGAAAGCATCATGATAGTAAAATGTGAGCTTCATCGACTAACGTAAAGCTGTATCAATGATGGATGAGTTGGTTTCCATTCCAGATGAGAATTTGATTGATGTAAACCGCCAGAATGTTGATAGCTTAAAAGGCTCTCATTGCCGAGGAATACGGAAATATGTATTAGAGCCTTTTGGTTAACCCATACAGTAAAAATATAAAATAGTTGCTATCTATGAATTTTTAGCATATCTGGTTGGTGCTTTATAACCCCCTGTCACGAAATTTACAATAACACGGTACTCTTCACTAACATCAAGAACCAATCAAATTTTTTATCATTGATTATGCATACTCAATGTTATTTTCATTTTGCTTTAATAATTCTCTTGCTCTATCCTTGGTTGATTGAGGGATTAATTTATTTGTAGAGTTAACTATTATTTCTAGTGCTTTATTTTCATTTTTTTCATCAAATATTAATTTCATTTTCTTTACTTTTGTATAAGCTGTCATTGCCTTCCAGTCCAAATTGTTAGAAAGCATTACATTAACAATTAATTCTGTTTTAATATGTTTCTTTAAATATTCATAATAGTTAACAAATGTACGTTTTCCTACTATTTTAAGATCGCTTTCGATTTTTTTAATTATCCTATCTTCATTAAAAAAAGTAGATTCAGTTTGCTCGCACAATATGTGGCTGACATCCAATATGTTAGGGTTTTTAGTTAATAAATTGTTTATTCTGAGTGCATATCCGTTTAGCTTCCTACTGAATAAATTAGTTTCTAGTATAATTTCTTTTGGAATTATTAAGGCTAGATTTACGTTAAAATCGAATGTGTAAATTACAACGAGTAATTCGTCAAAAAATTTTAATTCATGATCGCTGATAACACCAATCAAACTTGATTGGTTATTAATGCTATTTCGGAATGAGATAATTCTAACCTTTCGACCATTACTTGCTTGAGCATCATATCCTTTTGTGTGTGTTAATTCCATACCCATTCGATTAGTAGCTAACCATATAGTGTAATCACTAACGAAATTCCCTTTCCTTCTTATAATGGCTCTGCGTTCCAGTTCACTTATGGAATACTGATACATCTGCATCAATTCGAGAGCGCTATGATTATTTTGATTCATTGTGTGTCACCTAAAGATAGTGGTTTTCAAGGTTTTTACAAAACATTAACACCACCCTGATGCCAAAAAAAATAAGATGTAAGTAAGTCAAAATGAAGTAGAACTCATTATAGCTGTTAAGTTTTATTAACAATTCGATAAAAATTAAATTCTTCCATTTAAATCTCAATATTATTTAGCATATCTCTTAAAATTCTACAACTGATCTCCTTCCTGAAAACAGTGCCAGTCTAAACTGAAGTATCCGGTCTTTCTTTCATCTCACTGAGAGGCATATCAACCATGAAAAAGACCCGTTATACCGAAGAACAGATAGCCTTTGCCCTTAAACAGGCCGAAACCGGCACTCGGGTGGAGGTGTAGTGGCACACTGAATTTGGCCACCTGAATAGAGGTGATATCATCACCTCACAGTAAAAACAGGTGACATTATGACCGGACGTAACAGACGCAATTTTAGCCCCGAGTTTCGCCTCGAAGCTGCCCAGCTTGTACTCGATCAGCATTACACCGTTGCCGCCGCTGCTACGGCAATGAACGTCGGCAAATCCACAATGGACAAATGGGTTCGACAACTGAAAGAAGAGCGAGCGGGAAAATCACCCACTGCTTCACCCATGACACCTGAGCAGATTGAAATACGCGAGCTAAAGAAAAGACTTCAACGCGTTGAAATGGAAAGGGATATATTAAAAAAGGCTACCGCGCTCTTGATGTCAGACTCCCTGAACAATTCTCATTAGTTGAGAAACTCAGGGCGCGGTTTCCTGTTGCCGTTGTGTGCAACGTGTTTGGGGTTCATCGCAGCAGTTATAAATACTGGCGGCAGCCCAGGAAGCCTGACGCCACGAGAGTGGCATTACTGAGCCTTGTGCGTGAAGTTTATCGCGAAAGTAACGGCTCAGCAGGAGCGCGAAGCATTGCCGCGATGGTCACCACCAAAGGTATAAAACTGAGCCGCTGGCGGGCAACAAAGCTAATGAAAGCGCTCAATATTATCAGCTGTCAGCAACCTGGCCATCGTTATAAGAAGGCGTCTAAGGAACACATTGAGATCCCTAATTATCTGGATCGCCAGTTTGCTGTTACCGAGCCTAATCAGGCCTGGTGCGGTGATGTGACTTATATCTGGACGGGAAAACGCTGGGCTTATCTGGCTGTAGTACTCGATTTGTTTTCCCGTAAACCGGTTGGCTGGGCGATGTCATTTTTCCCTGATTCAGCACTGACAGGTAAAGCCCTGTCGATGGCCTGGGAAGCACGGGGAAAACCGGCTAATTTACTGTATCACTCGGATCAAGGCAGTCACTATACCAGCAGGAATTTCAGGCAGTTACTGTGGAGATATCAGATAAAGCAAAGTCTGAGTCGCCGGGGAAATTGCTGGGATAACAGCCCAATGGAACGGTTCTTCAGAAGTCTGAAAACAGAGTGGGTACCGGATAATGGCTACGCTAATTTTAGCCAAGCCAGCACGGCAATAACGAATTACATCACAGGATATTACAGCCAGCTCAGACCTCATCAATATAATGGTGGTTTGACGCCGAATGAATCAGAAAGATTGTTTTGGAAAAACTCTAAAGCCGTGGCCAGTTTTTGTTGACCATATATGGACGCCCCGGGTGTTACAAGTACTGGTTCGATACGGTTTGCGACCATATATCCGGCGTCGTTAGTGGGTTAATTTACCCGCGCCATGATGTCATCCGAGCCCTGTTTCCTTATCACTACACCGGTATATGATTACCCAGGTCAACTTCAGGCTGTTACAGGGACGGTAGCCGTTTTCTCATCAGTGCCTGCAAACTCAGTTAAATAAGTTTCTGTAAATTGCTGTTTTTAGCTAATTCATCGCAACGGCCTTCTGCATATTAAAATCAACCCCATCTGTCAGCACACGCCAGATAATTCTCGTCAGTTTATTCGCCAGTGCAACCGTGGTTTTCAGGAACCCCCGACGAGCTTCAAGCCTTTGCAGCCAAAGGCCCAGACTGTCATCGCGCTTTTTCATACAGCGCATTACAGACCGTGCTCCATGGATGATTAATGTTCTGAGACTACGATTGCC
Organism: Rahnella sp. CJA17(1/100); assembly: GCF_963881615.1. NCBI lineage: Bacteria > Pseudomonadati > Pseudomonadota > Gammaproteobacteria > Enterobacterales > Yersiniaceae > Rahnella > Rahnella sp. CJA17(1/100). The sequence goes on from NZ_CAWOJA010000024.1 coordinate 21,796, forward strand.
ATTTTTTGTCACGGAGGATAATCGTTGCTTGCCTCCCGAACTGTGCTGCCGGGGAACCAGGCCACACCAGGCGGATAACTCTCTGCCGTTGGAAAATTGCCCTGCATCCACTTCACTGATAAACGCTGCCGCGATGAGCGGGCCGACTCCCGGAATAGTTAACAACTGGCGATAGGCAGCTTGTTGTGAAGACAATGCAGCAATTTCCTTATCCAGTCCGGTGACGCGTTCATTCAGCGCCTGCATGTCTTCCCGCAATGTAGAAAGTAAACGGCGGACAGTGAACGTTAACTCATTCGACGCGTCTTCCATCAGTTCAGGCAGGTTCTGCTGGAGGCACTGTATCCCGACAGGGATAATGAGACCATATTCAGCGAGCAGAGAACGAAGCTGGTTAGCCAGCGCCGTTCTTTGCTCAACCATGAGCTGACGGGTATTTCGCAGCGCTTTGATATCCTGCTGCTCAGCAGTTTTGACCGGAACAAAGTGGATGCCAGGGCGGAGTGCTGTTTCACAAATCGCCAGCGCATCATTAGCATCGTTTTTCTGGCTTCTGACAAAGGCTTTAACGTGCTGGGCAGGTATCAGTCTGACGTTGTATCCCATCGTTCTGAAGGTTCTGCCCCAGAAGTGCGAAGTAGAGCATGCCTCCATCGCGATAAGCGTTCCGGACTCGAAGTGTCGAACGCAATCCAGCAATTTTGAACGGGAGATCTTCTTGTTATATGCAATTGAACCATCAACCATCCAGACGCATACCTGAAAAACAGATTTGGCAATGTCGATACCAACAACTCTGATTGTGTTCATGTGATATCACTCCTGAATTAATTGCAGTCAATAGAGTATGGCACTGGCTACTTCAGGGAGGGGCGTCCATAACATCACTACAAAGCATACATTGCACAGGAAGACTTAGATTCATTTACAATGAAATAAATGAGTGATTTCATTTCGTTCAACAAATCTATAACTGAGGTAATAAGACCATGATTACCAGATGAACCCCGTCCATAATCCAGATAGTTACTAAAGATTTAAAAACTCATCCTTATGATACGAGTAATTACCTTACTCCCAAGAAGACTTGCTTTTAATATCTACGGCATTTTTTCTTACCGGTGTGGTGGGACATTATACCTTTTCCGAAATGCCCTGGTTAATGATTGCTGAGAGTCAAAGCTAAATCGCATCGCGATGTTTATCAAAGGTTCATTTGTTGTGATAACAGCCTCTAAAATAAGACATAATTTTTTCTCTCTGATAAAACCTCCTAGACTCTGTCCTGTTTCAGAAAAAAACAATCTCTGCAAATGCCATTTTGAATATCCGGACCTGATAGCCACATCATCAATTTTTAGTGGCATCTCTATATTTTTGTTTATCCAAATAATTAAGTCATTTACAAAATCCTTCCTGTTTTTCATAACCGAAACCTCAGAATTACTCTACCAGAAACACATTCTCATCAGGCATATAGATCAAGAGCTGACAATCCCTAAGTTCTGAATAAATCCTCAATATAGACCATACTTTTTATTATGGTGTGATGGATATACTCGCAGACAGTCCAGCCACCAATTCAACTCCCTCCGGCAATCTGTCAATATGAATCCGAACCGGGATACGCTGCGCGAGCCGCACCCAGCTAAAGGTTGGCTCGACATTAGGCAGGCCAAGCCCCCCGGTCTCGTCATTGTTATCATCTATTCCGCGTCCGATACTCTCAACATGACCCGTGATCACCGGCTTAAATCCCATCAACGTAATGTGTGCAGTATTTCCCGTGCGGATATGTTGCAACTTAGTCTCTTCAAAATAGCCAACAACCCAAAAACTATGGGCATCAATGATGGAAACTTTAGTTTCTCCCGCTGTGGCATAGTCACCAGGGCGAAGCCGCAAATGTGTGACATAGCCCGTAACCGGAGACCGAACAATAGCATGCGATAAGTTAAGCTCTGCAAGGTCCAGCGCAGCCAGTGCACCGTGGTAATTAGCCGCAGCGACGCTGGCTGCGCTGGCTGTTTGTTGTAAATCCTCGCTGGAAATCACCCCTTTAATCTGAGAGCGTCGCCTCGCCGCATCCTGGCGCATCAGCATTTCATGACGTTTCGCCTCAACATCGGCCTGGGCGCTGACCACTGCCAACCTCAACCAGTGCGGGTCAATGGAATAGAGCACATCGCCCCGATTAACCCACTGATTATCGCGGACGGCCACATTCAGAACCGGTCCAGAGACATCCGGCGCAATCTGGACCACATCCGCACGAACCCGACCATCGCGGGTCCAGGGGGTTTGCACATAATGTTTCCAGAGAATAAAAGCCAAAAGCGTAGCCACCGCCACAGCGCTGAGCGTCAGCAAGTAGCGGCCCAGTAGAGAAAGTAACGATTTCATTTAAAAAACCCCAGTTCGGTCAGTCCCTGCAACAACAGGTAAAAAGTAATAATAAAGATGGAAAAATCGATCATCGGGCGAAACGGCAAGCGACGGTAACCCTTGCTGAGCGAGAAAAGCTGCACGAGTAATAGCGTACAGGTCAGCGCGACGAGGGAAATAACCAGGAGACCGGGTACATAAACGCCCTCAATATTGAAATCATTGATCATCGGCAGGCTCCATTTCCTGAGTGCTTAATGCGCAGTACAGATCAACCAGTTGATCAACATAATGCCGCGATAGTTCATCTGCTACGGACAGGCTACGCTCAGTCAGGCTGACAATCCGTTGAAGTAAGGTGTCAATATCCGTCGAGTGTGTAAGACAATTGAGAACCTCTTTTATTTCTTTGTCTGCATGCGCATCCCATCGGCGTAATCGCATTACACACAGGCCTATACGCAGGGTGTGCAAAAGATGATTCAATGCCCGTTCTGATGACTGTCCGCTGCGCGGCAAACGCGGCAGTATCAACGCAGCCCGATCGATCATCAGGTTGATCCAGAGAGTTTCATCAGTATTCAACACACCTTTCACGCAGCGGTTAATATCGCGCTGACATAATTTAAGCAGGCGATTTATTGCCGCATCTGCCTGCACAGTCTGCAGAAAGCCCATGCTGAATACCGCAAAGCCAGTTGCAGAAAATAATGCGATAGAGGTATTCACCGCCATGGCAAAATCCCCGCTGTAACGAGCACCCAGCTCGCACAAAATAGGCAGCGTCAGTGTGATCCCCATCGCCATAAACGTGGTGGGCGGCCTTGCCTGGAGCGATCCGGCAAGCAGATATACCGGAGCTAGAACCACTACCAGCACGATAAAATCACTGACTTGCGGTAGGAGAACGAAGCTGTAGATCAGGCTTATCACAACCCCCCAGAGGGAACCAATGATGTATTTCACAATATGCGGGGCAGGCGTATCGAAGCTGCCAAACAGTGTGCAACAAACGCCAAGGATAGATACTGCCGTACCGCCATCAGGCCATGCCGAGAAAATCCACACCATGCAGCCGCTCAAAATGATGGTGAAAGCGCCCATTGCGGTGCGAGCAGCAGTAAGAGGATCGCGGTGGAATACATATCCTTTCACGGTATTCATTTCCGAGTGCGCAGGCATCTGATTCGCGTGATGAATGGCATCCGAAAGACGATAGCACTGCTGCACGAGGACAATGGCCTCTGTCAGGTAGCGCATAAAACTTACATGCAGTGCTTCTCCAAACGTCAACTCATGTACGACATAGCGCTGCAGTAATTTTTCACTGCGTTTTTTGAGCGCTTCCCCCTCGCTTTTAAATTTTCCTTCATCTTTGCAGGCCAGCCAGACCTCAACATCATCCATTAAAATTTGCACATCGAAAGGTATCGTCGCTATCAGCGCTAAACGGTCACGTAACTCACAGTTAACAATGACTAATCGCGCAAGCCTGTCATGAAGCCTTTTTCTCGCTTGCCGGACCGGTACAGAGAACGCAAAATCATAAGGGATATGATGGCTGATGCCCTGCAGGAACTGCAATGCCAGTGCCATATGCAGCGGCGAGGAAACAGGATCGGGTTTGCCTGTTAAAGTCTCTGCGATACGCTGTCGCGCCGCGAGCAGCGTCTGCGATAACTTACTGTTGAACTGGCCTGAGATGCGCGCGGGCAATACATAGCGATGAATAAGTGCCGCGCAGAAGATACCGATCATGATTTCCTGTACCCGAGTGATAGCGATGTCAAAAATCGCGCCAGGATCGGATACAGCAGGGAAGCCAATCAGACTCGCAGTGTAACCAGCAAGGACAAAACCATAGGCCCGGGGCGTGCGTTCCAGCAAGGACAAATAGAGGCAGAATGTAATCCAGCCTGTCAGTATCACGCTGCAAAATACGGGGGAATTCACGAACGTGGGTACAATTAATACCGTCATGCCCGCGCCGATTACCGTTCCCACCAGACGATACAAACTTCTGCTTAGCGACGCTCCGACGGAGGTTTGGGAAACAATATATACGGTGATAATTGCCCAGGAAGGCCGCTCCAGGCCAATTGATAATGCAATGTAGTATGCGAGCATCGCAGCGGCAAAACTCTTCGCGGAATAGAGCAGAGCGTTCGCATCATTCAGTAGTGAAGGAGAAGCCATACCGTGAAGACGATGGCATATCGTGTGTAAAAAATGAAAGTAACTCGCGTTAATTTTTTTCATGCCGGAAATTATTACCGGCTTGCATATCCACTTAAATACTCTATTCTGTCAAAAAATACCTAAATGTTGCCAATCTATGTTACCTCCACTCGCCAATACGCTGTTCGATCCGGATACCACCTCCTGCCCCGCCGTCGCGCGTCATTTGGATTTTGTCGATTACGCGGCCGAAGTGCCTGTGCATACGCACCGCAAAGGGCAATTGATTATTGCCCTCTATGGGGCGGTCATTTGTCGCGCCGAAAATGATATCTGGATCGTGCCGCCTGATTGTGCCGTCTGGATCCCTGGGGGAGTACCGCACAGCGCAAAAGCTACCTGGAATGCGCATCTCAACTATCTTTTTATCGAACCTGGAGCCGCCGCGCTGCCGGAGCGATGCTGCACTCTGGCCATTTCTGGTCTGATCAAAGAACTCGTTGCCCGTTTAACCCGCGAGGGTGTCGGATACCCACCAGAAAGCCATCTCGCCAGACTGACCAGAGTAACACTTGATGAATTAGCCACCATGCCTCAGCAGAAACTGAGCCTCCCTGTGTCGTCGCATCCTAAAATCCGCGCCATGGCCGATGCTCTGGTCAGTCAACCTGATGACCGAAGCACATTCAAAACATGGGCAAAAAGACTGGCGCTTAGCGAACGTTCTCTCGCGCGTTTAATGCTGCGCGAAACCGGGTTGACGTTCGGACGCTGGCGTCAGCAACTGCAACTGATAATTGCTCTCCGGGAACTGGCTAGCGGCGTTTCGGTTCAGAATGTTGCAGCTAATCTGGGGTATGAATCGGTTAATGCATTTATCACCATGTTCAAAAAAATAATGGGCAGTACACCCGCGCACTATTTTGCCGAACGGAAAACAAGCTCACACTTAACCGATATATAGCGACATCAGGTTATCCAAGAAACCAGAGGTGCGTCATAGAGCCGTACGCAGCATCCCGACGTATCCGTCTCCCTGTGCGGGGTACCACACCACAGAATCTTTACCGCATGGAACCTCCAGCCAGAACTATAAAGCAATATCCTCCGTATTATTGTTCTGCGTTATTGCGTCATGTTCAATAATTATACTGGCTGCTGATGCCTGGGAAGTGATGTTATGTATGTACGGTAATGCATCCGGAAATGGCGGCGGCAGTGAATATCACTCCGCTGAATGAGCATTCTTTAATATCGTAAAAAAGAACCGGCATGGTTTTCTGCCTGACCATACGGTTGATGCCAGAAAATCGTTCTTACTTGAATGTGATTCGGCAGACCAGGTAGCTATCAGCCAGGTTATTAATAAGTATGGCCGCGTCCGTGGTTAATACTGGCGGACCGGGAGCATGGGCGTGACGGTTTTCAGGTTTTTACGGCTTCTGTTTTTCGCGGATTAAGGAGCGAAAATATTTCAGGCCCCGCGCCTCACCTGCAAACAGCCCCGCACACCGTCGCGGCTAAGTCTCCGGCCCAAAGCCGGTAGCGTGGCACGACCACCCTCTTTAAAGGTCAGCTTCCCTTTTATTCCCGCTGCAAGGAACGAGCAAAGGGAAGAAAAAGGCGAAAGCGACCGTCTTAAAGGGGGTGGTCGTGCGTAGCGGGCGACGGTGTGCCGCCGTTGACGTTGGGGGTTTTGGCGCGGCGTCCAGCCGCGACATTACCCCCATGCGACATATCATAAGAGCGTCCAGCCCGCATGTACTGGCGCACGCCGTGTCGTGCAGGAAAGCATGCTTCCCTGCATGATGGCCGCACAGCGGCCACCTTACTCGTCCCTGACGTTCGCCCCATCAATTCGCACAACACGGTGGACCGAATTGATGGGGCGATGTCATGGGCCGAATTGCTGACGAAGGAGGCATCGTGATTTTGAATAAGCTGGCCGTTTCACTGTCGCCGATAGTGAATGGCGCGCTGAGCTACATGGCTTTTATGCAACAGCACCAGCTTATGCTGGCGCTGTTATCGGGGCTGACGATGCCGTTTTTCGCGTCGATGAAAAGCGATGAACGGCAAAAAGCCCCGTTGTGGCAAAAGCTGATTATCTCTTTTTCCCTGCTGTGTTTTCTTTCCGGTACCATGGCCCCGGTTGTTATCTGGATTTTCCAGTGGCTTTATAAAGGCCGTGTAGTCGACAGCGTTCCCGTTCTGGCATGGCCGGTGCTGATTGCCTTTACCGTAACGGGTTTTATTTTGCATATTCTGCTACGCAGGGTATTAACCCCTGAATTAGACAAAATAAAGAAACACCTCGTCAGAAAGACAACGCTTGAACAGGAATTGCGCACCGATGTCCGCACGGTAAAATCACTGCTGCCGGAAACGCTGCATTATGACCCGCTGGATTATATCGACCTGAACAAAGGGTTATTTATCGGCATGGACCGCGATGTTCAGCCGATGTATTTGCCGTTAAAAGACTGGCAAAAACAACACGCGGATATTATCGGCACCACCGGCGCCGGTAAGGGCGTTGCCACCGGGATATTACTTTATCAAAGTATTCTGGCCGGTGAAGGCGTATTTGTGATGGACCCCAAGGATGATGAATGGGCCCCCCACCTTTACCGCAAGGCCTGTGAGGATGCAGGCAAACCTTTTGCCTTAATTGACCTGCGAAAACCCCAATACCAGTTAAACCTGATTGAAGAGATCACCGCCGATGAACTGGAAGAGCTTTTTGTTGCCGGGTTCAGCCTGGCAGAAAAAGGTCAGGAGTCGGACTTTTACCGCATTGACGACCGGAAAGCGGCCCGGATAGCAGCGCAGTTTGTTAATCAACATACCACCGCAACCATTCGGGATGTTTATAACGGCGACTACGTTCAGGGTATTGCGGATAAGATAAAAACCTTTTTCGGGAAAATTGAAGAGCTGGCTTTACTCAATGCCATTAATGCCCCCACTGGATTTTCGCTTAATACGATATTTGATGAAGGGGGTTGCTGCTATGTGATTGGCTCAATGCGCAACAGCAAAATCATTACCGCGCAGCGCATGTTGCTGGTTCGCCTGTACCAGCTGGCAGAAAGGCGCGAGAGAGTGAAAGACGTCCCCCGCCCCATTGCTATTTATCTTTCTGAACTGAAATACCATTTATCCAGACTGGCGCTGGAAGGCTTAGGCGCGGCACGCGATAAAGGCGTGCATATTATTATGGACCATCAGTCGATTGCCGATTTAAAAGACTGCCCGGCAGATTTGAAAGGTGACGCTGTTGTCGGCGCTGTCGTTGAGAACGACAAACTCAAACTGGTTTATCGTGTCATGGACCCGGATACCGCTGAATGGGTGGCAAGGATGTCCGGCACCATATTAGTCGATGATGAGGTCCGCAAAGCGAAAACCGACGCCGTGCTGACAGAGACTATCGACAGTGAACGCACCATCAGGCAGGCCGAGCGTTTCTTTACCGACAGCAATATGATCCTGAACCTGCCCGATTTTGTCAGCTTCATCTTCACGACCAAAACACTCCCCTCTGCTTCTCTCATTTCGCCCATCCGGGTGAAAAAACGCGAATTGGAAATCTGTACCGTATCACCCGCGATTGCCGCCACCGCGGCAACGGTAAACATCACTCTTAATTTTGATGAGGAGGAAACATCCTCCGTATCCGTATCAACGCCGGATATCACCACAACGCGTCCCGATCTTTTTTTGATGAGGTGGGCGAAAAAGACACGACAACACCGAATACCAACAAAGAAGAAAACCCGTCATTGCTGGATTTTTAAAGGGGAAATGATGCTTATCACCGCATACAGCGAACGCCAGACGCGACATCGCGAAAAAATACAAAAACTGCTCAATTTTCTGAAGGAAGAAACGTACAGTGACTTTAAAACATTGATGCTGCTGTTCGGCTTCCGGGATCATAAATCGCTGTATTCCCTGCTTTCAAAAGTCGAGAAGATGGGATTAATACGCAAGCATGTCCTGGTATCGCGCACCATGAAAATTTCATTATGGGGCATAACCAGTGACGGACTGGCCGTAGTGTTAACTCCCGACGATGCGCTTTTCCCGGCGCGGTTTGAGCCGTCAAAAATCACCGGCTGGACGCAGGAGCATCACCTTGATAATCAGGCAGCACGGATCATCCTTGAGCAAAAAGGCGCATCCGGGTGGGTAAATGGCGATCGCACAACCTTCCTCAGCTGTTACCAGGTCAGCCACCGCCCGGACGGACTAATCACCCTACCCGGCGGCACCGTGATCGTCATTGAGACAGAGCGCCATCTTAAAATCAAAGCCCGTTATCGGTCGATCATCGCCAATCATTTGCTTGCCCGAACCCGTAAAGACTGGATTTACGTTTTTTATATTGTGCCGGATCCGCAGAAAAAGTGCGGCCTTGAACGGCTCTTTGACAGCATCAGGCACGTCATCGTTAACCATCAGCACATCCCGCTGGAAACCCGCCACCAGAATGTCTTTCGCATCTACACGCTCGACGAGTTGCAACGGCTCGATGTAGACCACGGCATATAGTTCTTCTCTATCACTTACAGTTCCAACC
>NZ_CAWOJA010000025.1:0-27463 GCF_963881615.1 Rahnella sp. CJA17(1/100)
AACTGCCAGAAGGCGTTGAGATGGTTATGCCTGGTGACAACGTGAACATGGTTGTTACCCTGATCCACCCAATCGCGATGGATGACGGTCTGCGTTTCGCAATCCGTGAAGGCGGCCGTACTGTAGGTGCTGGTGTTGTTGCTAAAGTTATCGCTTAATCGCTGATAGTTTTTTGTCACTATTCGTTGACGTAATACACACTAAAAGGGCATCATTCGATGCCCTTTTTTCTACGCTGTGGCGCTAGAACCTATCTCATCAGCGATTTATACGTCATAATCACTGGTGAGATAGGCTCTGAGATATAGCGTAAAACACCGAATTGCGCTCAAGTAGAGCATCGATCGGTTTGGTTTGCCTCGCAATGCGAGGCAAAGTTGTTTGTTCTGAATCATTGTGACGGGTTGGTTTATGAGTGCGAATACCGAGGCTCAAGGGAGCGGGCGCGGCCTGGAAGCGGTAAAGTGGCTGATTGTTGCCGTTTTGTTGGTTGTAGCTATTGTCGGTAACTATTATTACCGTGCATACAGCCTGCCGTTACGCGCGTTAGCCGTAGTTGTTATTATCGCAATTGCAGGCGCAGTGGCTTTACTGACCACTAAAGGCAAAGCGACGGTCGCGTTTGCTCGTGAAGCGCGTACTGAAGTACGTAAAGTCATTTGGCCAACGCGCCAGGAAACATTGCATACCACACTGATCGTTGCTGCGGTAACTGCCGTTATGTCACTGATTCTGTGGGGGCTGGATGGTATTTTAGTCCGCCTGGTATCTTTCATTACTGGCTTGAGGTTCTAATGTCTGAAGCACCTAAAAAACGTTGGTACGTCGTTCAGGCGTTTTCTGGCTTTGAAGGCCGCGTAGCACAATCGCTGCGTGAGCACATCAAATTACATGACATGGAAGAACTGTTTGGTGAAGTCATGGTTCCAACCGAAGAAGTGGTTGAGATTCGTGGTGGCCTGCGCCGTAAAAGCGAACGTAAATTCTTCCCAGGTTATGTGCTGGTACAGATGGTGATGAATGACGCCAGCTGGCACTTAGTTCGCAGCGTTCCTCGTGTTATGGGCTTCATTGGCGGAACGTCAGATCGTCCTGCACCAATCAGCGATAAAGAAGTTGATGCGATCATGAATCGCCTGCAACAAGTGGGTGATAAACCACGTCCTAAAACGTTGTTCGAACCAGGTGAACTGGTACGTGTTAATGACGGTCCGTTTGCGGACTTCAATGGTGTGGTCGAAGAAGTTGATTACGAGAAAAGTCGCCTGAAAGTGTCTGTTTCCATTTTTGGCCGTGCAACACCGGTTGAACTGGACTTCGGTCAGGTTGAAAAAGGCTAACAACAACGTTCTAAACATTCATTAGAACGGATGTTGTACAAGGCGCGAAATTGAACTATAATTTCGCGCCTTTTGTTTTTATGTGCAGTCTCAGCACATAAATTATAAAGAACAAAGTACTGTAAATAACGGGGAGCCTCTTCAAACAGGCGATATCACCCAAACGAGGATATTTACCATGGCCAAGAAAGTACAAGCCTACGTTAAGCTGCAAGTTGCAGCTGGTATGGCAAACCCAAGTCCGCCAGTTGGTCCAGCTTTGGGTCAGCAGGGTGTGAACATCATGGAATTCTGTAAGGCGTTCAATGCTAAGACTGATAGCATGGAAAAAGGCCTGCCAATTCCTGTTGTTATTACTGTTTATTCTGACCGTTCTTTCACCTTCGTTACCAAAACCCCTCCTGCAGCAGTACTGCTGAAGAAAGCGGCTGGTATCAAGTCTGGTTCCGGCAAGCCGAACAAAGACAAAGTGGGTAAAGTAACGAGTGCTCAGGTTCGTGAAATCGCAGAAACCAAAGCTGCGGACATGACCGGTTCTGACGTTGAAGCGATGACTCGCTCCATCGAAGGTACTGCTCGTTCCATGGGCCTGGTAGTGGAGGATTAATAAATGGCTAAGCTGACCAAGCGCATGCGCGTGATCCGTGACAAAGTTGATGCTACTAAACAGTATGACATCACCGAAGCCGTTGCTCTGCTCAAAGAGCTGGCCACTGCTAAATTCGTAGAAAGCGTTGACGTTGCTGTTAACCTCGGCATCGACGCTCGTAAATCAGATCAAAACGTTCGCGGCGCAACCGTACTGCCACACGGCACCGGTCGTTCTGTTCGCGTTGCCGTCTTCACCCAAGGTGCAAACGCTGAAGCTGCTAAAGCTGCAGGCGCTGAACTGGTAGGTATGGAAGATCTGGCTGATCTGATCAAAAAAGGCGAAATGAACTTCGACGTTGTAATCGCATCTCCAGATGCAATGCGCGTTGTTGGCCAATTAGGTCAGGTTCTGGGCCCACGCGGTCTGATGCCTAACCCGAAAGTTGGTACTGTAACGCCTAACGTTGCTGAAGCGGTTAAGAACGCTAAAGCAGGCCAGGTTCGTTACCGTAACGACAAAAACGGCATCATCCATACCACTATCGGTAAGGTTGATTTCGAATCCGACAAGCTGAAAGAAAACCTGGAAGCTCTGTTGGTCGCTCTGAAAAAAGCGAAGCCTTCCCAGGCTAAAGGCGTTTTCATCAAGAAAGTAAGTCTGTCCACTACCATGGGTGCGGGTCTTTCTGTTGATCAAAGCGGCCTGAGCGCAACAGTTAGCTAATTAACTGCTGACGTTTATCGCTTTACGCGGGCGATAGATTTGTCTAGAATCTATGGCCCGTTGTTTCGTTAATGCGAAACCAAGATTTTTCGGTTGGAGTCTGGCCTATCCAGACCTCCGTCCAAGACCGCAGGTGTCCTGAAAGGGGCTTAATCCTTCCTGCGTAGACGGTGACAGAGCCTGAAGAAAATATTTCTTTGTCTTTTTTATAAAGAATTAAGATTTGTCTTTGCTGGATTCTCTGCTCACCGTGTTTGAACGCTTATTATCGATTCTCGATGACAAGTGATGTGAGTTCCGGGGGTTTTCCCCGGCTAAATCCAGGAGCAAAAAGCTAATGGCATTAAATCTTCAAGACAAACAAGCGATTGTTGCTGAAGTCATCGAAGTAGCCAAAGGCGCGCTGTCTGCGGTTGTTGCGGATTCTCGTGGCGTAACTGTAGATAAAATGACTGAACTGCGTAAAGCAGGTCGTGAAGCTGGCGTTTACATGCGTGTTGTTCGCAACACCTTGATGCGTCGCGTCGTAGAAGGTACTCAGTTTGAATGCCTGAAAGACACGTTTGTCGGTCCAACCTTGATTGCATTCTCTACTGAACATCCAGGCGCTGCTGCCCGTTTGTTCAAAGATTTCGCTAAAGCGAATGCAAAATTTGAGGTTAAAGCTGCGGCCTTTGAAGGTGAGTTTATCTCTGCGGCTCAAATTGACCGCTTGGCAACTCTGCCTACTTACGAAGAAGCAATCGCACGCCTGATGGCAACCATGAAAGAAGCCTCTGCAGGCAAATTGGTTCGCACTCTGGCTGCTGTACGCGATCAGAAAGAAGCTGCTTAATCAGCCTTTTTTATCTCGTTCATTTGCTTACGTATAAACTATTTCTGAATTCTAGGAACACTTGAAATGTCAATCACTAAAGAACAAATCATTGAAGGCGTTGCAGCTCTGTCTGTAATGGAAATCGTTGAACTGATCTCCGCTATGGAAGAAAAATTCGGCGTTTCTGCTGCTGCTGCTGTTGCAGGTCCTGCTGCTGCTGCTGAAGCTGTTGAAGAAAAAACTGAGTTCGACGTTGTTCTGGCCGCTGTTGGCGCGAACAAAGTTGCAGTTATCAAAGCTGTTCGCACCGCGACTGGCCTGGGTCTGAAAGAAGCGAAAGACCTGGTTGAGTCTGCTCCAGCAGCTCTGAAAGAAGGCATCAGCAAAGACGACGCTGAAGCTCTGAAAAAATCTCTGGAAGAAGCTGGTGCTTCTGTTGAAGTTAAGTAAGTTTAACTTCCCGGAGTGCAGCCTGTCCTAACAGGCTGATGGCTGGTGACTTTTTAGTCACCAGCCTTTTTGCGCTATAGAGTGTCAGTGGTGTTTCACACTGTTTGAGCACTGAACTACTCTAATATCTCTTTCTATAGACGCCTTAATATATTGTTGCCTCTTGCTGTAGCTCATCTACAGATAACGCACAACGAAATGATTTAAGAGTGGTAGAAAACAGATATTGCGGGAAGCGTTTCTGCTTTCCGGTCGACATAAACGGTGTTGCATGAACTGTCCTTCTCAGGGCAGACAAGATTGGGTCACTGATCAGCGAGCTGAGGAACCCTATGGTTTACTCCTATACCGAGAAAAAACGCATTCGTAAGGATTTTGGTAAACGTCCACAAGTTTTGGACATTCCATATCTCCTTTCTATCCAGCTTGACTCGTTCCAGAAGTTTATCGAGCAAGATCCGGAAGGCCAGTACGGTCTGGAAGCAGCATTCCGTTCTGTATTCCCTATCAAGAGCTACAGCGGTAACTCTGAGCTGCAATACGTTAGCTACCGTCTTGGTGAGCCTGTATTCGACGTTAAAGAATGCCAGATCCGTGGTGTGACGTTCTCCGCGCCACTGCGCGTAAAACTGCGCCTGGTAATCTACGAACGTGAAGCACCAGAAGGTACGGTCAAAGACATCAAGGAACAAGAAGTCTATATGGGCGAAATTCCGCTCATGACCGAAAATGGTACCTTTGTGATTAACGGTACTGAGAGGGTTATCGTATCTCAGCTGCACCGTAGTCCGGGCGTATTCTTCGACAGCGATAAGGGTAAAACCCACTCTTCGGGTAAAGTGCTTTATAACGCGCGTATCATCCCTTACCGCGGTTCATGGTTAGATTTCGAGTTTGATCCGAAAGACAACCTGTTTGTACGTATTGACCGTCGCCGTAAATTGCCTGCGACCATCATTCTGCGTGCATTAAATTACACGACTGAACAGATCCTTGACCTGTTCTTTGACAAGGTGACTTACCAGATCCGCGACAACAAGTTGCAGATGGAACTGGTACCTGAGCGCCTGCGTGGTGAAACAGCTTCCTTTGATATCGAAGCTGACGGCAAAGTCTATGTAGAAAAAGGCCGCCGCATCACAGCCCGTCATATTCGTCAGCTTGAAAAAGACGAAATTCAGCGCATCGAAGTTCCTGTTGAATACATCGCAGGGAAAGTGGTCTCTAAAGACTACATCGACACCAATACCGGTGAGCTGATCGTCCCGGCTAACATGGAATTGTCTCTGGACCTGCTTGCTAAACTGAGCCAGTCCGGTCACAAAACCATTGAAACGCTGTTCACCAACGACCTCGATCATGGCGCGTACATGTCCGAGACCATTCGCGTCGACCCAACCAGCGATCGCCTGAGCGCACTGGTTGAGATCTACCGAATGATGCGTCCTGGTGAGCCACCAACGCGTGAAGCGGCGGAAAGCCTGTTTGAGAACCTGTTCTTCTCTGAAGATCGTTACGACCTGTCTGCTGTAGGTCGTATGAAGTTCAACCGTTCTCTGTTGCGTGATGAAATCGAAGGTTCAGGTATCCTGAGCAAAGACGACATCATTCAGGTAATGAAAAAGCTGATCGGCATTCGTAACGGCCAGGGCGAAGTGGATGATATCGACCACTTGGGCAACCGTCGTATTCGTTCCGTCGGCGAAATGGCTGAAAACCAATTCCGTGTTGGTCTGGTTCGTGTTGAGCGTGCTGTTAAAGAGCGTCTGTCTCTGGGCGATCTCGACACACTGATGCCTCAGGATATGATCAACGCTAAGCCGATTTCGGCTGCGGTGAAAGAATTCTTCGGCTCAAGCCAGTTGTCACAATTTATGGACCAGAACAACCCGTTGTCTGAGATCACGCATAAGCGTCGTATCTCTGCATTGGGCCCGGGCGGTTTGACCCGTGAACGTGCTGGCTTTGAAGTTCGAGACGTACACCCGACTCACTACGGTCGCGTATGTCCAATCGAAACGCCAGAAGGTCCAAACATCGGTCTGATCAACTCCTTGTCTGTCTATGCACAGACCAATGAGTACGGTTTCCTGGAAACCCCTTACCGTCGCGTGCGTGATGGTCTGGTGACTGATGAAATCAACTATCTGTCTGCCATTGAAGAAGGCAACTTCGTAATCGCTCAGGCGAACTCCAACCTGGACGAAGAAGGGCGCTTCATTGAAGACCTGGTCACTTGTCGTAGCAAAGGCGAATCAAGCCTCTTCAGCCGCGATCAGGTTGACTACATGGACGTTTCCACCCAACAGGTTGTATCCGTTGGTGCTTCATTGATTCCATTCCTGGAACACGATGACGCCAACCGTGCATTGATGGGTGCGAACATGCAACGTCAGGCAGTTCCGACTCTGCGCGCTGATAAGCCGCTGGTAGGTACTGGTATGGAACGTGCTGTAGCAGTTGACTCCGGTGTGACTGCCGTAGCCAAACGTGGCGGTATTGTTCAGTACGTGGATGCATCCCGTATCGTTATTCGTGTTAACGAAGAAGAGATGTACCCGGGCGAAGCAGGTATCGACATTTATAACCTGACCAAATACACCCGTTCTAACCAGAACACCTGCATCAACCAGATGCCGTGTGTGAATCTGGGCGAGCCAATCGAGCGCGGCGACGTGCTGGCAGATGGTCCGTCTACAGATCTTGGCGAACTGGCTCTGGGTCAGAACATGCGTGTCGCGTTCATGCCTTGGAACGGTTACAACTTCGAAGACTCCATCTTGGTCTCCGAACGTGTTGTGCAGGAAGACCGCTTCACGACCATCCATATCCAGGAACTGGCATGTGTGTCCCGTGACACCAAGTTAGGGCCTGAAGAGATCACCGCTGACATCCCTAACGTGGGTGAAGCTGCGCTCTCCAAACTGGATGAATCCGGTATCGTTTATATCGGTGCTGAAGTGACCGGTGGTGACATTCTGGTGGGTAAGGTGACGCCTAAAGGTGAAACCCAACTGACGCCGGAAGAGAAACTGCTGCGTGCGATCTTCGGTGAGAAAGCGTCTGACGTTAAAGACTCTTCTCTGCGTGTACCAAACGGCGTGTCCGGTACGGTTATCGACGTGCAAGTCTTCACCCGCGATGGCGTGGAAAAAGACAAGCGTGCGTTGGAAATCGAAGAGATGCAGCTGAAGCAGGCGAAGAAAGACCTGACTGAAGAACTGCAGATCCTGGAAGCCGGTCTGTTTGCACGTATCCAGTCTGCGCTGGTTGCTGGCGGTGTTGAAGCTGACAAGCTGGGCAAATTGCCTCGCGATCGTTGGTTAGAACTGTCACTGACTGACGAAGACAAACAGAATCAGTTGGAACAGCTTGCTGAACAGTACGACGAACTGAAATCCGAGTTTGAGAAAAAACTCGAAGCTAAGCGTCGTAAAATCACTCAGGGCGATGATCTGGCACCAGGTGTGCTGAAAATCGTTAAAGTGTATTTGGCCGTTAAACGTCAAATCCAGCCTGGTGACAAAATGGCAGGCCGCCACGGTAACAAAGGTGTTATCTCCAAGATCAACCCGATCGAAGATATGCCTTACGATGAAAACGGGACTCCTGTTGATATCGTACTGAACCCGCTGGGCGTTCCATCACGTATGAACATTGGTCAGATTTTGGAAACCCACCTGGGTATGGCCGCGAAAGGTATTGGTGAAAAAATCAATGCCATGCTGAAGAAACAGGAAGAAGTTTCTAAGCTGCGCGAGTTCATCCAGCGTGCCTATGATCTGGGCGACGACGTACGTCAGAAAGTGGATCTGACCACCTTTACCGATGACGAAGTATTGCGTCTGGCTGAGAACCTGAAAAAAGGTATGCCAATCGCGACACCAGTCTTCGACGGTGCGAAAGAGACAGAGATCAAGCAACTGCTTGAAATGGGCGGAATCCCAACCTCTGGTCAGATCACACTGTTTGACGGCCGTACCGGCGAGCAATTCGAACGTCAGGTTACCGTCGGCTACATGTACATGCTGAAACTGAACCACCTTGTTGACGATAAGATGCACGCGCGTTCTACCGGTTCTTACAGCCTTGTTACTCAGCAGCCGCTGGGTGGTAAAGCTCAGTTCGGTGGTCAGCGCTTCGGTGAGATGGAAGTGTGGGCACTGGAAGCATATGGTGCCGCATATACCCTGCAGGAAATGCTGACTGTTAAGTCCGATGACGTGAATGGCCGTACTAAGATGTATAAAAACATCGTAGATGGCGATCATCGTATGGAACCAGGCATGCCGGAATCCTTCAACGTACTGTTGAAAGAAATCCGTTCTCTGGGTATCAACATCGAGCTGGAAGACGAGTAAGTACTCGAATTCGCACTGATCACAGGGGCACCTGCCTGTTAATCAATACAGACCAGGTGCCTAACAGGTCTAACCCGACGGGAGCCAATCCGTGAAAGACTTACTAAAGTTTCTGAAAGCGCAAACTAAGACCGAAGAGTTTGATGCGATCAAAATTGCTCTGGCATCGCCAGACATGATCCGTTCTTGGTCTTTTGGTGAAGTTAAGAAGCCAGAAACCATTAACTACCGTACGTTCAAACCAGAACGTGACGGCCTTTTCTGTGCCCGTATTTTCGGACCAGTAAAAGACTACGAATGCCTGTGCGGTAAGTACAAGCGTTTAAAACATCGCGGCGTGATCTGCGAGAAGTGCGGCGTTGAAGTGACCCAGACTAAAGTACGCCGTGAGCGTATGGGCCACATCGAACTGGCTTCCCCGACTGCACACATCTGGTTCCTGAAATCGCTGCCATCGCGCATCGGTTTGCTGCTGGATATGCCACTGCGTGACATCGAACGTGTTCTGTACTTCGAATCCTATGTGGTTATCGAAGGCGGCATGACTAACCTCGAAAAACGCCAGATCCTGACTGAAGAGCAGTATCTGGATGCGTTGGAAGAGTTTGGTGATGAGTTCGACGCGAAGATGGGTGCGGAAGCAATTCAGGCTCTGTTGAAAAACATGGACCTGGAAGCAGAGTGCGAGCAACTGCGTGAAGAGTTGAACGAAACCAACTCCGAAACCAAACGTAAGAAGCTGACCAAGCGTATCAAGCTGCTGGAAGCGTTCGTTCAGTCTGGTAACAAACCAGAGTGGATGATCCTGACTGTGCTGCCGGTACTGCCGCCAGACTTGCGTCCATTGGTTCCGTTGGACGGCGGCCGTTTCGCAACGTCAGATCTGAACGATCTGTATCGTCGCGTTATCAACCGTAACAACCGTCTGAAACGCCTGCTGGATCTGGCTGCGCCAGACATCATCGTACGTAACGAAAAACGTATGCTGCAAGAAGCGGTAGATGCTTTGCTGGATAACGGCCGTCGCGGTCGTGCAATCACCGGCTCAAACAAGCGTCCGCTGAAATCTCTGGCAGACATGATTAAAGGTAAACAGGGTCGTTTCCGTCAGAACCTGCTGGGTAAACGTGTCGACTACTCGGGTCGTTCCGTTATCACCGTAGGTCCATACCTGCGTCTGCACCAGTGTGGTCTGCCGAAGAAAATGGCACTGGAACTGTTCAAACCGTTCATTTACGGCAAGCTGGAACTGCGTGGCCTGGCCACCACCATCAAAGCCGCTAAGAAAATGGTTGAGCGCGAAGAAGCTGTCGTTTGGGATATCCTGGACGAAGTTATCCGCGAACACCCGGTACTGCTGAACCGTGCACCAACCCTGCACCGTTTGGGTATCCAGGCGTTTGAACCGGTTCTGATCGAAGGTAAAGCAATCCAGCTGCACCCGCTGGTTTGTGCGGCATATAACGCCGACTTCGATGGTGACCAGATGGCTGTTCACGTACCGTTGACGCTGGAAGCCCAGCTGGAAGCGCGTGCGTTGATGATGTCTACCAACAACATCCTGTCACCTGCGAACGGCGAGCCAATCATCGTTCCTTCTCAGGACGTTGTATTGGGTCTGTACTATATGACCCGTGACTGTGTTAACGCCAAAGGCGAAGGCATGGTTCTGACCGGTCCTAAAGAAGCTGAGCGTATTTATCGCGGCGGTCTGGCCTCTCTGCATGCGCGTGTCAAAGTGCGTATCACCGAAGAGATCAAAAATACCGAAGGCGAAGTTACGCACAAGACGTCGATTATCGACACGACTGTCGGTCGCGCCATCCTGTGGATGATCGTGCCAAAAGGTCTGCCGTTCTCGATTGTCAACCAGCCTCTGGGCAAAAAAGCTATCTCCAAAATGCTGAACACCTGTTACCGCATTTTGGGCCTGAAGCCGACCGTTATTTTTGCTGACCAGATCATGTACACCGGTTTTGCTTACGCTGCCCGTTCAGGCGCGTCAGTAGGTATCGATGACATGGTAATCCCTGCGAAGAAAGCAGAGATCATCGAAGAAGCAGAAACCGAAGTTGCTGAAATCCAGGAACAGTTCCAGTCTGGTCTGGTCACTGCTGGCGAACGCTATAACAAAGTGATCGACATCTGGGCTGCGGCCAACGAACGTGTTGCTAAGGCAATGATGGAAAACTTGTCTGTTGAAGACGTCGTCAACCGTGACGGTGTTGTTGAACAGCAGGTTTCCTTCAACAGTATCTTTATGATGGCCGACTCCGGTGCGCGTGGTTCTGCTGCACAGATTCGTCAGCTGGCTGGTATGCGTGGCCTGATGGCGAAACCAGATGGTTCCATTATTGAAACGCCAATCACCGCGAACTTCCGTGAAGGTCTGAACGTACTCCAGTACTTCATCTCTACTCACGGTGCTCGTAAAGGTTTGGCGGATACCGCACTGAAAACGGCTAACTCCGGTTATCTGACCCGTCGTCTGGTTGACGTGGCACAGGATCTGGTCGTGACCGAAGATGACTGTGGTACTCACGAAGGCATCATGATGACTCCTGTCATCGAAGGTGGCGACGTTAAAGAACCACTGCGCGAACGTGTGCTGGGTCGTGTGACTGCAGAAGATATCCTCAAGCCGGGTACGGCGGATATCCTGGTTCCACGTAACACCCTGCTTCACGAGAAGACGTGTGATCTGTTAGAAGAGAACTCTGTCGACAGTGTGAAAGTACGTTCAGTCGTAAGTTGCGAAACCGACTTTGGTGTGTGTGCAAACTGCTACGGTCGCGACCTGGCACGTGGTCACATCATCAACAAAGGTGAAGCGATCGGTGTTATTGCAGCACAGTCCATCGGTGAGCCGGGTACCCAGCTGACGATGCGTACGTTCCACATCGGTGGTGCGGCATCTCGTGCGGCAGCGGAATCCAGCATCCAGGTTAAGAACACTGGTACCATTAAACTGAGCAACCATAAGCACGTTAGCAACTCTAACGGCAAACTGGTTATCACTTCCCGTAACACTGAGCTGAAATTGATCGACGAATTCGGTCGTACCAAAGAAAGCTATAAAGTGCCTTACGGTTCCGTGATGGGCAAAGGTGATGGCGCATCTGTTAACGGCGGCGAAACCGTGGCTAACTGGGATCCGCATACCATGCCAGTTATCAGTGAAGTGAGTGGTTTCATTCGCTTTGCCGATATGGTGGATACTCAGACCATCACACGCCAGACCGACGACCTGACCGGTTTGTCTTCTCTGGTGGTTCTGGACTCTGCAGAGCGTACCGGTAGCGGTAAAGACCTGCGTCCTGCACTGAAAATCGTTGATGCTAAAGGCGACGACGTATTGATCCCAGGTACTGATATGCCTGCTCAATACTTCCTGCCTGGTAAAGCGATTGTTCAGCTGGAAGATGGTACTCAGATCCACTCTGGTGACACCCTGGCGCGTATTCCTCAGGAATCCGGCGGTACCAAGGACATCACCGGTGGTCTGCCACGCGTTGCTGATCTGTTCGAAGCACGTCGTCCGAAAGAGCCTGCAATCCTTGCTGAAATCAGCGGGATCATCTCCTTCGGTAAAGAAACCAAAGGCAAACGTCGTCTGGTAATTTCTCCGTTGGATGGCAGCGATGCTTACGAAGAAATGATTCCTAAATGGCGTCAGCTGAACGTGTTCGAAGGCGAAGTTGTGGAACGTGGTGACGTCGTATCTGACGGCCCTGAGTCTCCGCACGACATTCTGCGCTTACGTGGTGTTCACGCGGTTACCCGCTACATCACCAACGAAGTGCAGGAAGTTTACCGTCTGCAAGGCGTTAAGATTAACGATAAACACATCGAAGTTATCGTTCGTCAGATGTTGCGTAAAGGCACCATCGTTAGCGCTGGTGGCACTGACTTCCTGGAAGGCGAGCAGGCAGAAATGTCTCGCGTTAAAATCGCTAACCGCCAGCTGGAAGCTGAAGGCAAAATCACGGCGACCTTTACCCGTGATCTGCTCGGTATCACCAAAGCCTCTTTGGCGACCGAATCCTTCATCTCTGCAGCGTCGTTCCAGGAAACCACGCGCGTTCTTACCGAAGCCGCTGTTGCGGGTAAACGTGATGAACTGCGTGGCCTGAAAGAGAACGTTATCGTTGGCCGTCTGATCCCAGCCGGTACCGGTTACGCTTATCACCAGGATCGTGCACGCCGTAAAGCACAAGGCGAAGTGCCAGTTGTACCGCAAGTCAGCGCGGATGAAGCAACGGCTAACCTGGCTGAACTGCTGAACGCAGGTTTCGGTAACAGCGACGATTAATCGTCTTCTGTCGAAACGCATAGAACCGCTCCTTCGGGAGCGGTTTTTTTTTGCCTGAAGTGTGCGAGTTGAAACGATCTGAAAAGAGGAGCCGGAACAGGGAACTGGACGATAACCTGTTCCGGCTATTTGGAAGCAGCGCCGGGATGAGTGGCGCCGGCCAGTTGCGAATATGCAGTGGCAAAAGCACATTAATGCTCCTGGCCTGCGGGTGCGAGGGGCAAAATTACTTTATGGAATCTGCATTCCTGAGAGTTTACTTGTTTGCCATCCGGCGACATTTTCCTGCGAGACGCGCCCCAAAAAACTGTCCCAGTCTTTCCAGACCGGTTGTAGCCCGGCTCGGGTCAATGCGTTCGCTACGTGCTGAGGTGAACGGTTGTCGTGCGGTGCAAATTGTTCAAGTTCAGGATGATTATCGGCATAGCCACCGGGCTGTGTTTTAGATCCTGCACTGACAGTGTTGATCGCCAGCGGAATAACGTGATCCCGGAAATAGGGAGATTCGCGTGTCGACAGTGAGAGCTCGACATCCGGCGCGAGCATTCTGAAAGCGCAAATCAGTTGTAAGAGCTGATTTTCTTCCAGCAGGGAAGCCGGTTCGATGCCACCGGTACAAGGTCGCAGTCTTGGAAACGCCACCGAATAGCGACTTTGCCAGTAGGTTTGTTGCAGATACAACAAATGTTCGGCCACCATATAGCTGTCAGTCCTCCAGTTGCCAGAAAGTCCGAACAGTGCCCCCAAACCGATTTTGTCGATCCCCGCACGCCCGAGCCGGTCTGGTGTTTCCAGCCGCCAGAAGAAATCCTGTTTCTGTCCGCGAAGATGATGCAAAGCATAGGCAGGCGCGTGATAGGTTTCCTGATAAACCAGCACGCCATCCAGCCCCAGCGTTTTCAGCTCAGCATATTCTTCCTGTTGCAGCGGCTGAACCTCAATCATCAGTGAATCGAAATGGCTTCTGATCACGGGGAAATGACGGCGGAAATAGTCCATGCCGACCTTTCCCTTATGTTCGCCGGTGACCAGCAACAGATGTTTGAAACCACGCGCATTCAGCGCTTCGCATTCCCGCCTGATTTCATCTTCGTCCAGCGTTTTACGTTTGATTCTATTGCTCATCGAAAAGCCGCAATACGTACATTCGTTGGCGCAAAGATTGGATAAATACAACGGCGCGAAGAAATTCACCGTATTGCCAAATCGCTGGCGCGTGAGTTGTTGCGCGCGTTGCGCCATCGGTTCCAGGTAAGGCAGCGCGGCGGGAGAAATCAATGCCATGAAATCTTCACGACTGATTTTGTTGCGGCTGAGCGCCTGTTCGACATCACGGGATGTTTTGCTATTGATACGCAGCGAAATATCATCCCAGTCCAGCGTTGACCACACATCTGTGAAGTTATTCATGACAACACCTGCGAGGTATTGAGGAAACCGGTCAGCGGGCTGGATGCGCTGGCGTGTCGTTGTCTGCCGCCTAATCCGCTTTGACGGGCGATAATCCCGGCCTGAACGGCCAGCCTGAATGCCGTTGCCATAGCAACCGGATCACCTGCGACAGCAATCGCCGTATTGACCAGCACGGCATCGGCCCCCATTTCCAGCGCTTCAGCGGCCTGACTTGGTGCACCAATGCCAGCATCAACAACGACCGGAATGCGAGCCTGCTCGATGATGATTTGCAGAAAATCACGGGTTTGCAGCCCCTGATTGGAACCGATCGGCGCACCCAGCGGCATGACGGCGGCGCAGCCCGCTTCTTCCAGACGTTTACACAGCACCGGATCTGCACTGCAATACGGCAAAACAACAAATCCCTGTTTCACCAGAATCTCTGCGGCTTTCAATGTTTCAACGGCATCGGGCAGCAGATATTTTACGTCGGGATGAATTTCAAGTTTCACCCAGTTTGTGCCCAGTGCTTCTCTTGCCAGTTGCGCGGCAAATACTGCCTCTTCAGCTGTTTTAGCGCCCGATGTATTGGGCAGCAAACGGATGCCGAGCTGTTGCAGAGGAGACAGAATATCATCACCTCCGCGACGCAGATCGATGCGTTTCATCGCCATAGTCACCAGCTGAGAGCCAGATGCTTCAAGCGCCTGTTGCATCAACGCCGGACTGGCGAATTTTCCTGTTCCGGTAAAAAGGTGCGACGTGAATGTGGTATCAGCAATTTTTAACATGTCAGCCTCCGGCTATCGCCTGAAAGAGCAAGATCTCATCACCGTCTTCCAGTAAATGAGCTGGCCAGTTATCGCGGGGGATAATGACCTGGTTAACCGCCAGTGCGCTGCCTGCAGGGGTTAACGCCAGCAAATTGAGCAGGTTTAGTAACGTGAGCGGTTGACTGAATTGGTGTGGTTCATCATTGATCAGAATGTTCACACGTGGCCTCCGCAGATGGCACAGGCAGATGAACGCGTGAGTTGCAGTGAACGCCAGTTTTGCGTTTTTCCATCGAACAGACGTAATTTGCCGCTCAGTACAGAAGGCAGGCCAGCCAGAATCTTCAGCGCTTCCAGTGCCTGCAATGTACCGATGGTACCGACCACCGGGCCGAGCACGCCGGATGTACGGCAGTTGCGCTGTACGGTTTCCTGATCCGGATATAAACAGGCGTAACAACCGTGAGCGTAAGGGGCTTCAATAACCAGAAGTTGTCCGCTGAATCCGACGGCGCTGCCGCTGATCAAGGTTTTACCGGCATCCACACAAACTTTATTAACTGCATGCCGGGTTTCCATGTTATCGCTGCAATCCAGAACGATATCGGCGTCCGATACGGCACGGGTCAATGCTTCTCCCGACAGACGTTCCGTGATTGCCACCGCTTCGCAAAGCGGATTCAGGCGCAGCAGTTCACGCTTTGCCAGAACGGCTTTGGGCTGATCGAGATCTGCCGTACGGTAGAGGATTTGCCGCTGAAGATTGGTGATATGCAATTGATCGTCATCGGCCAGAATCAGCTTACCTACGCCTGCTGCTGCCAGGTACAAGGCTGCGGGAGAGCCGAGGCCACCAAGGCCGACAATCAGTACTTTCGCCGCCTGTAATTTTTCCTGTGCCAGCGGACCGAATTCCTCCAGCATCAACTGGCGGCTGTAGCGCATAAAAGCCGCATCGTTAAGCATCTTGCGGCACCTTGCTGGCGCATAAGGCCAGCAGTTGTGCCGTCGCTGCACGCCAGTCCGCCGCCTGCGTAATGGCACTGACGACGGCTATACTGCCGACGCCGCAGTCGAGAACCGACGCCGCGCGGTCGATGCTGATCCCACCAATGGCCACCGTCGGAAAGCTGCCATCGAGCTTCTTAACATGTCGGGTGAGTTCTGCCAGCCCTTGCGGTGCCGAAGGCATATCTTTGGTCTGCGTCGGGAAGATATGGCCGAGGGCGATGTACGAAGGATTCACCGCGACAGCGCGTGCCATTTCAGCATCGTCATGCGTGGAAACGCCCAGCCGTAAGCCGGCCTGACGGATAGCCTCAAGATCGGCAGTATCCAGATCTTCCTGACCCAAATGCACCCCATACGCCTGATGCTTGACCGCCAGACGCCAGTAATCGTTGATGAATAACCGGGCCTGATATTTTTTACCGAGCGCGATGGCATCAATAATTGCTGGCTCGGCTTGCTCATCAGGCAAATCTTTCACACGCAGTTGCAGTGTTTTAACGCCCGCGTCCAGCAGACGGGCAATCCATTCCACGGTATCAACGACCGGATATAAACCGAGGTGGAATGGAACGGCAGGAAAGGATTGAGAGGACGGATTCATTTGCTGCTCTCCGAACTGAGGTTATCGGCCGGGTGATAAAGCTCACCGCCGCGCGAACGGAATTCGGCAGACATCTGCGCCATACCGGATTCAACGAGTTCTATTGGCTGGGCTTTGGCTTCAAGCGCAGCGGCGTAATCGCGAACTTCCTGAGTGATTTTCATCGAGCAGAATTTCGGGCCACACATCGAGCAGAAGTGTGCAACTTTGCCGGATTCCTGCGGCAGCGTTTCATCGTGGTAGGCGCGTGCCGTTGCCGGATCGAGAGCCAGATTAAACTGATCTTCCCAGCGGAATTCGAAACGCGCTTTTGACATGGCGTTATCGCGGATTTGGGCACCGGGATGGCCTTTAGCTAAATCGGCAGCATGTGCTGCGATTTTGTAGGTAATCAAACCCTGCTTAACGTCTTCTTTGTTCGGCAGGCCCAGATGCTCTTTCGGCGTGACATAACAGAGCATGGCGCAGCCAAACCAGCCAATCATCGCGGCGCCAATACCGGACGTAAAGTGATCGTAACCTGGCGCGATATCGGTAGTCAGCGGACCGAGGGTATAGAACGGGGCTTCGTGACAATGCTCGAGTTCTTCGGTCATGTTGCGGCGGATCATCTGCATTGGCACATGTCCCGGACCTTCGATCATCACCTGAACATCGTATTCCCAGGCAATTTTGGTCAGTTCGCCCAGCGTGCGTAATTCGGCGAATTGTGCTTCGTCATTGGCATCCTGAATCGAACCCGGACGCAGGCCGTCGCCCAATGAAAGCGAGACATCATAGGCGGCGCAGATTTCACAGATCTCGCGGAAATGCTCAAACAGGAAGCTTTCGCGATGATGTGACAGACACCATTTCGCCATGATCGAACCGCCGCGCGACACGATCCCGGTCAGGCGTTTGGCGGTCATCGGCACATAACGCAGCAACACACCGGCGTGAATGGTGAAGTAATCGACGCCTTGCTCGGCCTGTTCAAGCAATGTATCGCGGAATATTTCCCAGTTCAGATCCTCGGCCACACCGTTCACTTTTTCCAGGGCCTGATAAATCGGCACGGTGCCGATCGGTACCGGACTGTTACGCAGGATCCATTCACGGGTTTCATGTATATAACGTCCGGTGGAGAGATCCATTACGGTGTCCGCGCCCCAGCGTGTCGACCACACCAGTTTCTCCACTTCTTCTTCGATGGAAGATGTCACCGCCGAGTTGCCGATATTAGCGTTCACTTTCACCAGGAAATTACGCCCGATGATCATCGGCTCTGATTCAGGGTGGTTAATGTTGGCGGGAATAATTGCGCGCCCGGCTGCCACTTCCTGTCGCACAAACTCTGCAGTGATACTGGCGGGCAGATGCGCGCCAAAGCTTTCGCCGGGATGTTGCTGGCGCAGAACCTCGCCGCGGATCCGTTCACGCCCCATATTTTCGCGAATGGCGATAAATTCCATCTCAGGTGTGATGATGCCTTTGCGGGCGTAATGCAGTTGCGTGACATTTTTACCCGCAATGGCTTTGCGCGGGTGCGGCAGGTGTTCGAAGCGGAGGTGGTCCAGCCCGTCGTCCGCCAGCCGCTGCTGAGTAAAACCGGAACTGACCTGTGAAAGTTCCTGCGTGTCCGCACGCTCGTTTATCCAGCGGGCGCGTAATTTTCCCAGACCAGTATGCACGTCGATAACTGCCGCCGGATCACCGTAAGGTCCGGCGGTGTCGTAAACAGGAATTGCTTCGTTTTCTTCGAACTGCGGATTGTCTTTGCCGCCGCCGACCAGCGTCGGGCTGAGCTGGATTTCACGCATCGGCACGCGGATATCTTCGCGGTCAGCTTCAAGATAAATACGCCGGGAGTTGGGGAAAGCTTCGCCCTGCAAGCTGTCGATAAACGACTGTGCCTGCGCGCGTTGTTCACGGCGATTTGACGGTTTCTTTTCAGAAATAACGGGTTTTTGGGTACTCGACATAGCAAATTCCTCGCAAAAAAACGTGATGGAAAATTGCTTGTCAGGAGGTTTACGGCAGGAGTAAAAATGGGCGGTGCAGCACGGGCGGCCTTATGCAGGCAGATGCCTGATTGCGCTGAACGCATAACATTACTCTTGTTCCCTTCGCGGGTACTAACCCGATCAGGTTCCGCGGATCCCGAATTAACGGTCTCAGCCTGGCGTAATTCTCAACAGAAAATTATGCGCTAGGCACTCCGACAAGAAGCCTCAATATAGGAGGCGTTTTTTTAAACTACAAGTAAAACCATAACCCTGAGCAGGGTTTTATTGTGGCAACGTGTTAAGCCGGTCTGGCGAGATCAGGTTCGTTTTCCGAAGGTGGCACACTCTCCGGGGCAGGCTCAAAAGCCATGATAATTAATTGATCTTCCAGTTGAAAACGGGCATCTAATGCCTCACCGATATCCGATAATGCATAGTGAAACGCGAAAGCATTGTCATCGTTAATATCAGTTTCTGTGTAACTGTCATGGAAAGCCATGATAGCTTCAGTATTCAGCTCCAGAGCAGGGTAGATTTTTGCCGCCTGTACTTTTTTCGGGCTGCCTGCGCCATCGACTTCTTCAATGATGCGTGGATAGAGATGAAAATGCCCGGCAGAAAGATAGTCGACCAGATGATGGCAAAAACTGTCCAGCGCCTTTTCATTCAAAGGTGTATGTTTTTCTTTATTGGGTTTCAGACCGACGAAAGTGCAGTACGAAACCAGCAGTTCTTTGCGTGCGTGCAGCCATTGATCCACTAACTCATTACTGCCACCAACGCGTTGGGTCAGTCTTTCCAGACGATTTAGCATGGTTGACTCCGTGAGCGACAAAAAAAGTAACCAAAAGTTACTAATATGTAAATATCTTACTCAGATTGTCAGTCCCGACGAGGTTATGCAACAACAATTATGGAATTACAGATTACTGAGCAACACAACGGTTGGTGGATCATCAGCCAGGAAGGCAAGCTATGGCTGCCTGAGGGTGAACTGCCGTTTGGCAGCGCCGAACAATTTTCTCTGACCGGTAAAACAGCGCGGCAGATCGGCGAATGGCAGGGTGAACCTGTCTGGCTGGTTCGTCAGACGATGCCAAACCATATGGTTTCCGCCCGTCAGTTGCTGGATCAGGATCGCGGATTATTCCAGTTGGTCGGGCGTGGCGTGCAGTTGTCAGAGTTTTACCGTTCTCACAAGTTTTGCGGTTACTGCGGACATGAAATGCACGTCAGCAAAACCGAGTGGGCTGCACTCTGCGGGCACTGTCGCGAACGCTATTATCCGCAGATTGCGCCCTGCATCATTGTGGCTATCCGTAAGGGGGATGAGATTTTGCTTGCGCAGCATGTCCGTCATCGTAATGGTATTCACACGGTTCTGGCGGGTTTCGTGGAAGTCGGAGAAACCCTGGAAGAAACTGTGGCACGTGAAGTGATGGAAGAAAGTAACATCCGGGTGAAAAATGTCCGTTACATCAGTTCCCAGCCCTGGCCGTTCCCCAATTCGCTGATGATGGCATTTATGGCGGATTACGACAGTGGCGACATACAACATGACCCGAAAGAGTTGCTTAACGCGAACTGGTATCGCTTTGATGCATTGCCGCAGTTGCCGCCGCCCGGGACGATTGCGCGCCGCCTGATTGAAGACACCGTTGCCCTTTGTCGTGCCGAACACGAAGAGTAGAGGCGATTTTACGTGATAGAATGCTGTCAGATGATTGTCGGGCGGCCCGAATACTGAAGGAAAGAGCAAGAATGAATGAGTTGAAAAACGACCGTTACCTGCGTGCTTTGTTACGTCAGCCAGTGGACATTACACCGGTCTGGATGATGCGTCAGGCTGGTCGTTATTTGCCGGAGTACAAAGCAACCCGCGCTGAAGCCGGTGATTTTATGTCGCTGTGCAAGAATGCCGAGCTGGCCTGTGAAGTGACTTTGCAGCCGCTTCGTCGCTATCCGCTGGATGCGGCGATCCTGTTCTCTGACATCCTGACCATTCCTGATGCGATGGGGCTGGGGCTCTATTTTGAAGCCGGTGAAGGCCCGCGTTTTTCTTCACCACTGACGAATCGTGCCGATGTCGAAAAACTGCCGGTTCCGGATCCTGAAATGGAACTCGGGTATGTCATGAATGCCGTGCGTACCATCCGTAAAAACCTGCAAGGTGAAGTACCGCTTATCGGTTTCTCCGGCAGCCCGTGGACGCTGGCGACGTATATGGTAGAAGGGGGCAGCAGTAAAGCCTTCACCAAAATCAAAAAGATGATGTACGCCGATCCGGCGACTATGCATCTGTTACTCGATAAAGTGGCAGACAGCGTCATTCTTTACCTTAATGCACAGATCAAAGCGGGCGCCCAGTCTGTGATGATTTTTGACACCTGGGGCGGCGTGTTGACTCCTCGCGATTACCGCGAATTCTCCCTGAACTATATGCACAAAATTGTTGATGGTCTGATCCGTGAAAACGAAGGACGTCGTGTGCCGGTGACTCTGTTTACCAAAGGCGGTGGTCAGTGGCTGGAAGCGATGGCCGCAACGGGGTGCGATGCGCTGGGTCTGGACTGGACCACCGATATTGCCGATGCACGCCGTCGTGTGGGTGACAAAGTCGCGATTCAGGGCAACATGGATCCTTCAATGTTGTATGCCTCGCCAGTGCGTATAGAACAGGAAGTGGAGGCCATTCTGGCCGGTTTCGGCAAAGGCAATGGTCATGTGTTCAATCTGGGTCACGGCATTCATCAGGATGTCCCGCCGGAAAATGCGGGTGCCTTTGTGGAAGCGGTGCATAGCCTGTCCCGGCAATATCACGAGTGAAATCCCGGTATGATCGATACCCGTGCATTACGTGAAGAACAACGGATCCTCGCTGATCAGATCGAACTGCAGGATCCGCCAGGATTTACCACTCCCGCGTTGATCGCGGGAGTGGATGTCGGTTTCGAACAGGGCGGTGAGGTGACACGTGCGGCGGTGGCTGTTTTGCGCTACCCAACGCTGGAACTGGTGGAATATCAGATTGCCCGCATTCCTACTGTTATGCCATACATTCCCGGTTTCCTTTCCTTCCGCGAACTTCCCGCACTGCTGCAAGCCTGGCAGCAACTCTCATTGCAGCCTGATTTGGTTTTTGTCGACGGGCAAGGGATCGCGCATCCGCGCCGTCTCGGCGTTGCCAGTCACTTTGGTCTGATGATCGACGTGCCGACGATTGGTGTGGCGAAAAGTCGTCTATGCGGTCAGTTCCTGCCATTAGGCGATGAACTACACAGCCGCCAGGCGCTGTACGAAGGGGATGAACAGATTGGCTGGGTGTGGCGCAGCAAGCTACGCTGTAATCCATTATTCATCTCACCCGGTAATCGTATCAGCATGGATTCATCGTTTTATTGGGTCGAACAGTGCATAAGGCAATATCGTCTGCCGGAGCCTACCCGTTGGGCGGATGCCGTGGCATCAAACCGGGCGGCGTTTCAACGCTGGCAACGGTTGAGTGATGATCTTTAGGAATCAAGGAATAGGGATATTGATTTATTTCAGGTAAACTCCCGCGCAGAAAAGTTAACGAGATCAACTCATGTTACGTAATCCAATTCATTTACGTCTCGAAAAGCTGGAAAGCTGGCAACACGTGACGTTTATGGCGAGCTTGTGTGAACGCATGTATCCGAACTATCAGGCATTTTGCCTGGAGACCGGGTTTGGCGAACCACAGCTTTACCGCCGCATCCTGGATTTAATTTGGGAAACGCTGGTGGTAAAAGACGCCAAGGTCAATTTTGACTCACAGCTCGAAAAACTGGAGGAAGCGGTGCCTTCTTCTGATGATTACGACATCTATGGGGTTTATCCGGCCATTGATGCGTGTATTGCATTAGGCGAACTGATTCATTCGCGTCTGAGTGGCGAAACGCTGTCTCACGCGGTTGCCGTCAGTGAGACGTCAATTCGTACTGTCGCGATGCTGGAAATGACTCAGGCCGGGAAAGAAATGACCGATGAAGAACTCAAAGTCATTCCTGCCGTTGAAGAAGAATGGGACATCCAATGGGAGATTTTTCGCCTGTTGGCTGACTGTGAGGAGCGTGACCTGGAATTAATAAAAGGGTTACGTTCTGACCTGCGTGAAGCTGCTGTCAGTAACATTGGCATAAATTTAGCGCAATAAGGCAAGAAAACGTGATTTAACGCCTGATTTGTCGTGCCTTAAGGCTTCACATCCGCACCCTGTCTGGTCTACATTTGGGGGGCGTAAAAAAAGTGGCTATCGGTGCGTGTATGCAGGAGGGTGCTGTCAATCGGCATATCCGTCGCACTTGATGCTTTGCAAACGATAAACACACTGTAAAGGATAACTTATGAACAAGACTCAACTGATTGATGTAATTGCGGACAAAGCTGATCTTTCCAAAGCACAGGCCAAAGTTGCTCTTGAATCTACCCTGTCTGCTATTACCGAGTCTCTGAAAGAAGGTGATGCTGTACAATTAGTTGGTTTCGGGACTTTCAAGGTAAATCATCGTAACGAGCGTACTGGTCGTAACCCACAGACTGGTAAAGAAATCAAAATCGCAGCTGCAAACGTGCCTGCGTTCGTTTCTGGTAAAGCTCTGAAAGACGCTGTTAAGTAATTGCTTGCAGTGAAAAGAATAAGCGGGGGGGCCTTTAAGGCCCTTCAGTTTATCACCCCCGGACTGGTAGCAGGTTTACTGGTGCTCGGTCTGGTGGGTTGCAGTTCTAAAAAAGGCCCTGAGTTATTCTTTGCCAGCGGCTATGTCGCTGATCAAGGTATCAACCGGCTCTGGCGCGAAGACAGCGCACAGCACGAGCCTCAAACCATTCTCAACGTCTATAGCCCCTATTACGGCGGCGATACGATTATTACCCGATACGAATTCCAGCAGGGGCAATTGCACCTGATTAAAGAAACCCATGCGACTAAAACTGATTTGGGTGTCATGCTGCGTTTTGACGAGGGTGGCAACGTTAGCTTTATGCAGCGACAACTCCCTGAGCGCCGCGAGAAGTTATCGTCAGACGAAATCGAACGCTATAAATATGAAGCGTCAAAAACCCTCGACCTGAGCAATGCGCTGCGGGCAGGGAATGTCCGGCTGGTCCAGGCACGCTGGCGCAAAGGGTTAATAACGACCTGCGCAGGCGAGCAGGTGACGCCGGCACTGACTGTCCGTTCACAGGTCTGGCTGGCGAAACGGGCCAGCCGAAGTAACGATAATCTGGGCTTAGCCTGGCTGACGGCTCCGCAAGGCAACGAACTGTTGCTGGTCGCCAATGAAGATTTCTGTAAATGGGAACCAAAAGAGTCTGATCTCTGATCCCGTTTTCACTATTGAAAAGGCACGCCGAAGCGTAATGCCAGTCACTTAAGCATTTTTATGAATACAAATTCATTTTTGTGCTTCAAAGGATAATGAAGGAATCAGGCTTATAGCGCTATTTTTCTTCATCGAAGGCCCAAATTCACGGGCCTCATTTCCTTAAGTGACCAGCATTACGCCGAAGCGTGCCTTTTTTGATCGTCGGGTGAGATGTAATTACTGATTACGTTCGCGGTCGATGGCGCGATAACCGATGTCTTTGCGGCAGAAACTACCTTCCCAATGAATGTCTTTCGCTAAATCATAAGCGCGTGCCTGGGCTGCTTCCACCGTTTTACCCAATGCCGTCACACATAACACGCGACCGCCATTAGTGACCACACGTTCATCCTGCAAACGGGTCCCGGCGTGGAAGACTTTACCATCCGGCACTTCTTCCAGCGGCAGGCCATGAATAACGTCTCCGGTTTTATAATCAGCAGGATAGCCACCGGCTGCGAGCACGACACCCAGAGACGGGCGCGGATCCCACTCAGATGTTTTATCACCCAGACGACCTTCAGCACCGGCCAGGCATAAATCCACAAGATCAGAACGCAGACGTAACATGATCGGCTGAGTTTCCGGATCGCCGAAACGGCAGTTGAACTCGATCACTTTCGGCTGGCCGTCGGCTGAAATCATCAGACCGGCATACAGGAAACCGGTATAAGTGTTATTTTCCGCCGCCATACCGCGAACAGTCGGCCAGATGACCTGATCCATCACGCGTTGATGGATTTCATCGGTTACGACCGGCGCCGGAGAATAGGCTCCCATGCCGCCCGTGTTCGGACCGCTGTCGCCGTCACCCACGCGTTTGTGATCCTGACTGGTCGCCATCGGTAACACATTGCTGCCGTCGACCATGACGATGAAACTGGCTTCTTCGCCATCGAGGAATTCCTCGATAACAATGCGATGACCTGCATCACCGAAAGCATTTCCCGCCAGCATGTCGTGAACGGCGTCTTCCGCTTCTTTCAACGTCATCGCAACAATGACGCCTTTACCTGCTGCCAGACCATCGGCTTTGATGACTATCGGTGCGCCTTTGCTGCGCAGATAAGCCAGGGCGGGTTCGATTTCGGTGAAGTTCTGATAATCGGCACTTGGGATGTTATGGCGAGCCAGAAAATCCTTCGTGAAGGCTTTAGAACCTTCCAGTTGCGCGGCTTCCTGCGTCGGGCCAAAAATTTTCAGACCGGCTGCACGGAAAGCATCAACCACGCCAATCACCAGCGGCGCTTCAGGGCCGACAATCGTCAGCCCGATGTCATGACTTTTAGCGAAAGCCACCAAACCGGCGATATCCGTTGCGGCGATATCAACGTTTTCCAGTAACGGTTCCAGCGCGGTACCGGCGTTGCCTGGTGCAACAAAGACTTTATCAGCCAAAGGTGACTGCGATGCCTTCCATGCCAGTGCATGTTCACGCCCGCCGTTACCGATAATTAAAATATTCATTCGAAGACTCCGGGTGAGCGGGCGCATCGCACCCGCTAAAAGAAAATTAATGACGGAAATGGCGCATGTCGGTGAACAGCATTGCAATGCCGTGTTCGTTAGCCGCGGCGATCACTTCATCGTCACGGATAGAACCGCCTGGCTGGATAACACAGGTAATACCTACCGCTGCCGCAGCGTCGATACCGTCGCGGAACGGGAAGAAGGCATCAGAAGCCATTACGGAACCGGCCACTTCCAGGCCTTCGTCAGCGGCTTTAATACCGGCAATTTTAGCGGAGTAAACGCGGCTCATCTGGCCTGCGCCGATACCGATGGTCATTTTGTCTCGTGCATACACAATGGCGTTGGATTTGACGAATTTTGCGACTTTCCAGCAGAACAGGGCATCTGTGAGTTCCTGCTCTGTCGGCTGGCGCTCGGATACCACACGCAGATCAGCGGTATCAACCATACCCAAATCGCGATCCTGGACCAGCAGTCCGCCGTTAACACGTTTGAAGTCGAGCGCTTTCTGGCGACCTTCCCATTGTCCGCAGGTCAGTACACGAACGTTTTGTTTCGCGGCGGTGAGTGTCAGTGCCTCGGCACTTACCGATGGTGCGATGATCACTTCCACAAACTGACGGCTGATGATCGCTTTTGCCGTTTCAGCATCCAGTTCACGGTTGAAGGCAATAATGCCGCCGAAAGCTGAGGTCGGGTCAGTCTGATAGGCGCGTTCATAAGCTGCCAGTATGCTGTCGCCGATAGCTACGCCGCAAGGGTTGGCGTGTTTGACAATGACGCAGGCCGGTTCAGCAAACTCTTTCACACATTCCAGAGCCGCATCGGTATCCGCAATGTTGTTATAGGAAAGTGCTTTGCCCTGCAGCTGGGTTGAGGTGGCAACGGAAGCTTCACTAACGCTCTCTTCTATATAGAAGGCAGCGTTCTGATGGCTGTTTTCGCCATAACGCATATCTTGTTTCTTTATATAGCTAAGATTCAGTGTGCGCGGGAACTGGCCGGAAGCCGATTCAGTATCACCGTGGTAAGCCGGAACCATCGTGCCAAAGTAGTTAGCAATCATGCCGTCGTAAGAGGCGGTGTGTTCAAAGGCTTTAATCGCCAGGTTGAAACGGGTCGCCAGCGTCAGCGAGCTGTTGTTGGCATCCATCTCTTCAATAATAGAAGCGTAATCGCTGCTCTTTACTACGATCGCCACATCTTTATGGTTCTTCGCTGCCGAGCGAACCATGGTAGGGCCGCCGATATCAATGTTTTCTACCGCATCTTCCAGTGAACAATCTGGACGTGCGACGGTTTGTGCGAACGGATAAAGGTTAACGACCACCATGTCGATTGGCGCAATGGAATGTTGTGCCATGATTTCATCATCTTTCCCGCGACGACCGAGGATGCCACCGTGAACTTTCGGGTGCAGGGTTTTGACGCGTCCATCCATCATTTCCGGGAAGCCGGTGTAGTCAGAGACTTCAGTGACTGGCAGGCCGGCTTTCGCCAACAGGCTGGCGGTGCCGCCAGTGGAAAGTAATTCAACGCCACGCGAAGACAGAGCCTGGGCGAATTCTACGATACCGGCTTTGTCAGAAACACTGAGCAGGGCACGGCGGATTGGACGAGATTGTTGCATGGTGGTTATATCCTTGGCTTTGGAGTCGCAGTAAAGAGCGTTATCTGAATTCAATGACGCTTTTCTTCTCTTTATATAGAGCAATTTGCAGAAAAACGCGGGATTGAGTTTGGATAACTTCCCTTCGGCGACTGACTTTTCATTTATTACCCCTAAAGGGCAGTGAAAACTGACGCGCGAAATTGTAGCGAAAACGATTGCGCGACGCTCGCAAAATTTGATATTCCTGTGCCTCTGTGGATAAATCTGTGCAAAACACGGTATAAGCAGTGGGTTTGCTGTGTAATGCAGCAAACGGTGTTTTTTCTTAAAATTAGCCCTTGCGGCCTGCTGAGAACTCCCTATAATGCCGCTCCATCGACAGGGAACAACGTGAACAACATCACGAAGTGACCGGGTCGGAAAGATTAAAAACAGCGGCAACCGGATAAAATAAACGGTTGACACTGAATGAGGAAAGCGTAATATACGCCACCTCGAGTTAGTAAGCGAAAGCGCGTAACTCACTGCTCTTTAACAATTTATCAGACAATCTGTGTGGGCACTCACAAGACGATATCAGCCACTTCGGTGGCAAAAAATATCAAGTCTTAGAGTGACCAAGCAGTAATTC
>NZ_CAWOJA010000026.1:0-24002 GCF_963881615.1 Rahnella sp. CJA17(1/100)
AATTTTTACGGGGTTCTTTTCGCCAGGATTGGGATTCCATACTTAGATGTCCGTCTGTAACAGGTGGGCGTCTAAGTTATCAGTACTGGCTTAATGGCTACATACGGTGCTGGGTTTACGCTTACCTTTCATCGGCACGTGTGACTGAATTAAGTGCATCGCAAAGCTGTGCTTGAACGTTTTCGGGGTAGTGGTCGCTAACGAAAAGTGACATCGTCACTTTTCGTACGCCGGAATGCGGCGCGGCCCCAGCTGCGCGGCGTCTCGTCGCTCTTCACGTTCCAGAGGGGTTCGTTCTTCTTTGGCCTGAACGTCTGAAAATACACCCGCAGCCGCTTCACGTACGCTTCATCAAACAGCAGCACGATACGTGCTGAGCTGCCGCAGGCCTACGAGTGCCTCCTCGGGTGCGCTGCTTGAGGGTTCTGATTACCACGAACGACCGCGAGCCTTTGTCGAGGTTAAAGTGCGACGGTTGCAGGGCCAGGCATTCGTTCAGACGGGCGCCGGTGTTCCACAGCGCTTCCCCGAAGAGGCGCTGGGTCAGACCCCGCAGGACGGGCAAAAGCTGGCTAACCTCGGGGGCGAGCAGGTAGTGGGGCATACAGACGCCGGCGGTCATGGCCATCTGGAGAAGGGTCAGGGCGTCGTAGTTAAAGTAGCCGCTGGTGACGCTACGTGAATTCTGAAAACTTTCGTGAGGTATAAGGCTCAATTTTTTAATCTCCGCAATCGACGTCGCAGAACCAGCTTCCGGCTGTTATCCTGTAATTAAATACAGTGTGAAGAAAACCCGCCTGCCGATCGAGCGGTCAGCAACGCCCCGTCGCTGCCGCCTGACCAGATCAGACAGTATACAAGCCACTGAATCCAATGAAATTACACCCGACATACCGGCAAGGGTAACCAGCAGGCGGTAGGGTGAAAAAAAAATCAAAAAAAAAACCAGAACCACAAAATATGGAGTTCAAAACGTTAAAATAGAATCAGATAGTGTGGTTAAAGCCTTATTACCCGAGGGTGGCCTGAGAAAGTTGGGCCGTCTGGCGGTAAACCCTAATTCGTGAAAAGAGGATTGGGCAGTCTCCGCGTAAACCTCAATCCGTGAAAAGAGAAAGTGCTTGGACGCGGAAGGGGCGAAATGCGTAGCCCTGCGGCGGCGTTCGGGTCACGCAGAAAGGAGAGGGCGGAAGCAAAAACCTGAAAACTGTACGTGCTAACCCGCTATCCAGGATGAGATAATGATGTTCTTGAAGCAAAGGACAAACCAGAAATGACATAAACTCGACTGAGTTAATGGTCTCAAGGTTGGTGCAGTATTGGTATAAACATGAATAAGTTTCAAAGGAAACTGAATTACCCTAATTGAATTTAACAATACAAAGTATTAGTGCAGAGAAGAATGGTCTGGTTGTAGAAAATACTTCGAAAGACTTTGCAGAGTAATATTGTGTGTAAAATGATTCAAGAACGAAGAAATTGAAATTTGATTTTTAAATGCAAGCTATTTTCTTGAAAAGATGAAAAAAAGAGGCTATTTCAGGG
This sequence comes from Rahnella sp. CJA17(1/100), assembly GCF_963881615.1. Classification (NCBI taxonomy): domain Bacteria; kingdom Pseudomonadati; phylum Pseudomonadota; class Gammaproteobacteria; order Enterobacterales; family Yersiniaceae; genus Rahnella; species Rahnella sp. CJA17(1/100). The sequence continues at coordinate 1,546 of NZ_CAWOJA010000026.1, forward strand.
GGGGCTGAATTGACAAAGACGGGGGAAGGTGAGAAAATAGATTCTATGAAGAGTGAACTTTCCTCGACAGGAATTTTACCACTCACCGATTGGAATGACAACATCTAAGGCTGAGAACAACGTGTAAAGATCATCAAGAAGGAAACCATAGGTATAAAAACCTGTGCCTGCCTGAATTTTATCTCATCGCTTTGTAATCAAACTTCCCTTGTGAAGTTTTTTTTCGTTTAGACAAGTCAGAAATTAATCCCATCAATTCTACATAGCTATTCATCCGCCGCCTTCGCGATCAATAACTCGCCCAGCAGCTGGATACCATTTTGCCAAAATTCGGTAAAAGGCAGTGGCCACACATTAACGTAGTTACTCTGGAGGACAACATTATGGACGGTTAACAACAATGAAGTAAAGAAAGTATAGACAATCAATTAACACGCCAAAGGGTATTAATCCCCCACGGCAACAATGTATCCAAAAAAAGGCATTGAAATGAAATTTTCAACTCCTGCAGTCCCCCCAATCCATCTCCTAATTGAGGAACAATACCATGATTACAATTACCGACGTAGTAAAACCTGAGCTCCTAGGAATCGCCAAAATCATTTTTGGGATCCTACCTGACATTCACATCGCCATTACTGAAGATAAGTGGTACAGGGCAATTACCCTACTCCTTTTCTTAGCAGCAATGATTGCTGTAGCAGTAGTTGCGGTACCCGCAATCATCGGATTTCTAACAACATGGTTCACAGGAATGGGGGTACCACTTTTCATTTGCAAGTGGGGAGTGCCCTACGCAGTAGGTAAGATTACTGCAAAGGGCCGGAAGGTTGTGAAAAACAAGATTCTTCAGATTGATAAGTAAGTAGTCTTAATTAATACACGCCCGGTTGCAGCCGAGGCGTGTATACATATTAGGCATTCTGAAAAAAATATCAAGTACTTTGTAATCTACGCTGAGCAGCTAGTTTACACTAGCACTTGAAAAGTATGATTTAATTTAGCACTATTCATGTTAAACATGGATAGTGTTTCTTTATGCATGCGCGTAGTATTCATGTGGCACATGAATAAGGAATACACCATGCGAATATCAGAACTTCAGAGAAAGGTGCTCCTGGTCCTCTCCGCGTTGGAGGCACGCGGCCACGATGCACCGCTGCCCGTCATGCAGCTGCTGAGCCTGCTCAACGCCGCCGCCAGTAAAGATATCTATGCCACCAATCTGCGCACTTCACTGCACACGCTGCAACGCTACGGGCTTGTCCAAAAATACCGCAACGCGTCACTAAACCTTGCGTTCACCCTGACCAACACTGGCCGCCGGAAAGCTGAGGCGATCCGCTATGAGCTGCTACTGTAATAATATGCCTGCTAGTCCATAAAAGGATATTCAAATGAAAATTGATTTTTTTGCCTGTTCATTCTTTCATGTTCTGCATGGTTTTAAACGAGAACTATATAATATAAAAAACTTCCATACTCACAGTGAGATCTACTGGGAGAATGTTGGAGATGACATTCAAGATTCAATGAATAGTGAGCTGAATGATGCGGACAAAGAGGATCATGAAAGTATTGTAGATGCTTACGTTGAAGAGTTGATTTACGCAAAAAGTATTTCGCCTAATTTCCATCGGGAAACAATACTAGTATCCCTATACAATCAGGTTGAGTTCACATTGTTACGCTATTGTTCGCTATTCAATCAGGAGGTCATGCAACAACATGACAACTTCGGTAAGTTGTCAAATCGGTCTGCTTTGAAGAACATTGCAGATTATCTTGATAACACCTGCCGGTTTAATTCAGACTCATACAAGGAAGAATGGCAGTATCTAAGATGCATAAAGTTTATCAGGAATTGTCTGGTTCACTCAAACGGCATCGTACTTAAGAATTTTGATGAGATTCAGACCTTCTGTAACGAAAATAATCATTTCAACATTAGGTATAACTCCATTGATATAGAGAAGGGTGCTATCGATGACTTTATTGGTGTACTGTTCCGTTTTTTTGAAAAACTGGATACTGAGAAAGATTTATTTGTAAGGAGCTACGTGGCCCAATACGGTGCTCCAGAAATACCTCTTCCCAACGGCGCTCTTGCTGCCTCTGGTACATCGTCGGGCCCACAGACCAACATTAAGGAATCCCCCTAGTTATAAATTGCTACTCACAACTGTGGAATGATTCATCCGCATCTTTTGGATCACGGTGGTAAGTTCCTGGTGAACAAGAGGGGCATATTGATGTCCCGCTGAAGACACCCCTATAATGTTTTCCAAAACCGTCATTGATCCGAAAAGGTCATCGCGTTCTGGCTAAATCCGAAAATCACTCGCCTGCAAAAGGCAAATCGGCACACCGGTGCGGATAGAAGAAGCGCGGTGATGCCCATCCAGTCATTAGATATCCGGATCGTATCGTAAGGCACAATATCTATGTACGAATCACTGCTGAGAAATTTCTCTGAAAATCACTGCCCGAACTGGACCTGTCCTTCCTGTCAATCCGCCTCTCTGGCGATACAGGAGGGAACCTTTCATTACGAGGTGATCCCGGAGTCCCTTGCACGCTGGAAAAAAATGGACGGTGAGATTGAGGATATCCACCTGGTATTCAGCTGCCTGCTGCAATGTGAGCGCGCCCTCTGTAAAACCGTCGTCGCGGTCAGCGGCACCGGCGATGTCCATGAAAACCAGGACGGCGAGTATGAAGACCGACACTACCACCTGTTTCAGGCCAGACTTTTCACTCCTTCCCTACATCCCTTTGCTATTCCCACGCAGTGCCCGGAGAGAGTCGCGCTGCCGTTGACGCAGTCGTTTTCTCTGTTTCTCAACGCGCCGGGCGCTGCGGCGAACGTAATCCGAATCGCTCTGGAAGAGCTGATGACCGCGCTGGGCGTGGCAAAAATGCGCACACTCCACGCACGTATTGAGGCCTTATCGCAGACGTATAGCGAACATCAGTCAGCGCTGATGGCCATCAAATGGCTGGGCAACGCAGGAAGCCATGAGCTGGATCAGGTCAACTCTCCTGATATTGAACAGGCCTATAAGATCATAGAGTTTGTGCTTCGCAAAATCTACGCAGGTTCAACGGAGTCCGTCGCGCAGCTGGTAGCCCGTCTGGACGCGCGTTTTCGTCCGGCTCCAACAAGAAAGTAAGAAGCCCGCAAAGGCGGGATTTTTACCCTAATTTGAGTAATACGAAATCGCGGTTAACGCTTTTCGACCTGCATTCGGTCATTGTCCTGAGTGGATCAGCGTACCCCAGGCACAAACTCCAAATGGCCACCGGCGCGCTGTCTGAACGTTTCTAGCAAGTCTTTGGCCTGCAACGTGATGTCATCGTACGGTATATCGCTGTGGACCTTTCCGGGACGAAAAACCTCGCTACACTTAAGTTCAATTTTTGCGAGCGAGTGCTCAGGAATAAGACTTGCCGGCGAGTGATACACTAGGAAAATCTCTATAAGAGAGGAATGCATATGGAGCTACAAACGCGTCTTGTATTTATTGATACTTCCGCCTACGAACAGAAAAAGTTTCAGTTCGGTCATTTTGCGTTAGCACGCCTTGAAGAACTGGTCCGGGAAGAAAAAATTCATCTTTTAATCACTGACGTCGTACGATCTGAAATTGAAGCTCACTTAAAAAAATATGCCGAAGAAACCGTAACGGAATTGAAAAGATTCCAGAAGAAAGCCTCATTTCTGCATATCGCCGCGCAGGCGACCGGTGGTGGCCTCTTTACCACGGTTTCTGCAGAGGCTGTGCTGGAAGAAGCTACCGCTAAGTTCAGGACGCTGGTGGATAATGGTCTGACTGAAAATATCTCGGTAGAGATAATTAATCCTAAGCAGATTTTCGATGCGTATTTCACGGGAATGCCGCCGTTTCATAAGGAGGCAAAAAAATCGGAATTTCCGGACGCATTTACCCTGGCCGCAGTGGACGCGGTAGCCCGAGAGCGTTCACACAGTGTCTACATTGTTAGCGGCGATCAGGACATGCAGGCCGTAGCCGAAATACACGAGCACTTTATCCACCTAAAAACGGTGGACGAGTTGCTTGATCTGGTAAACAGGAACGATGAGGAGCTACGAGACCTGTCAGTATTCGCAGACAGCGCACTCGAGCTGGTAAAAGAGGAAGTCCTAAGCAGGGCGCGAGGGAGGCTTGAAGGGGCAGAATTTTTGCCTGATTTATCCGGCGACGTCGATTCCGAACTCACCGACGTGGATATTACCGGTATTGAAATAACGCAGATGCAGTTAATCGATGTGGACATCGATGGGGCAACCTATGATGTGACCTTTGGCGTCACGCTCAGGGCGTCCTACGATTTTACGGACTATTCGGCCGCGAACTGGGATCGGGAAGACAAGGTGCATTATGGCGTGGTGGAAACGAGCGAAATACTCATTCACCAGGAGTCGTTCAGCGCGTCGCTGGAAATTGGGTTTGCCGGCGGACTGAAATCAAATGCAGAGTTCATTGATCTCACGTTTGACGACACCATTTTTGAACTCGACCTTGAAAATGCACAATACGACGATATTCCCACCGACACCGACACCGACACCGACACCGAGGAAGAGGCGGTGTGGCCAGAATAAAACTGAATTTGTATTCATGCAGGAGTATCTGTCTCAGCTGAAAACCTAAAAACTGCCCAGGTCCCGTATCCATACTATAAAAAAAGCCCACATGACGTGGGCTCGGTAAGTTGGCTTATTGCGGTTTAGCCGTGCTTCGGGTACTCAAAGGGCTCACAAAGCAGCGTGATCTCGTCGTCGTTAAGCCATTCTGACGTCAGCTCAGCAAAGCGGGCGCGGTCATTAATTTTAGCAAAGGCCCCAAACGTTTCGCGGATCTTCCTGAGCACCTCGTCTGGCAGCTTACGCGCTGCATCCCAGGCGAAGTAGTAGGGATTGCGGTTTATCACGGGGCTGTCAACAAAGGTACGAGCAATATACGGCAGATAGGTATCGAGCATCTCCTCCGCATAGCGGACGGCCAGCGCAGGTGTCACGTCAGCCAAAAATGCCTTAATGGTGGCTACCTATTGTCTGGAAGCACAGGTTTGTTCTGACGGAGTGGAAATGTTTCTTCACGTAGTAGCGCTATTGATTCAGAATCACTTATCGCGCCACATTCAAGATCCTCTCCCCGCATCAGGAGCTTATCCACGTTGGCAATCATGTTGAGCACCTCCCTGACGCTGCTGACCAGAGTCAAGTCATCCTGCGTATGAATGACCTGGCGGAAAACCCTGGCTCCAAGATTGTTCCTTGAAAAATCAGGAAAATGTTGTGAGAGCCTGTCAGCTTCATTTTCATAAATCCATCTTCCCTTTTCATCCTTCCCAAACACACGCTGGGCATAGTCGTCATATTCCGAATTTTGAACATCTAGTCCGAAGACCAGCTTTTCCAGGGCAGCCATCAACTTGGAACGGAGAGTCTTCAGGGTTTCCTCATAGCCCATGTACAGCTCCTGACGGAAACAGACGGAGATAATGTTCAGTCGATTCATCATCTCAATCAGTGCCGGGATGAATTGCTGTACCCGTGACTGCCGTAGATCGGGGTAGGTAATTTTCTTCACATGCCAGAATTGATGGTGACGACTGTCTGCCTGGTAGGCCTTATAGCTTGTTGTGAGCGTATCGCGGGACCAGACATAGGTTATCTCTGCGGTGTCAAAATAATCGTCAATTAACACATCGATCATTCCGGCGAGCCTGGCCGCTAACAGTCCTCCCGTATCCATTACCCTGTCAGCTCTATCCACATCCCTAGACTTCAATGTTTCGTAACTGAGGAAAAAATGGTTAATTTCTCCGACCAGTTTCCCCATTTCCATGTTTGTCTGGAGATCTATTTTTCCCTCAAGCTGCCTGAAAGACTGTGATACAGATGCCTCCAGGCGCCGGAAACCTTCTCTTATCTGCATTGAAACAAGTTGTTGCGATACGACGATTTCATTTTGTATGGCCACGAATAACGCCGGGGTATAATCGGTGCTCTCTTCCGTCACGACGGTCTTCAGATTCGCCACCATTCTCCCGTTTGCAGTGTCCTGGACGGCGACACCAATACACCGCCATGAACCATTCTCCAGCTTCTCTTTTGCTCCCGATGGCAGGGAGGCTTTGAGGTCAATGGATTGCATTTTTTGATCCTTTTCAGTCATCTCGTCAGCACTGTAGTAAAGGCCACACAGGCGTGGTTTTTCCGGGTATTATCTTTAGGTCTGGTCAATGCCAGGTGACCCCTTCCGGGGCTGCAGGTTCAGATCAGGATAAAAACTGACGGTTTTTGACCAACTGCTCCAGAGCGTCCAGATCGAACCTCTGATTAAGGGTTATATTCCTGTACACCTCAAGCATGATGGCGTACTTGCCCGTCAGATCCTGATCGTGACGCTGGCCGGACTCGGAGATAGAGTGGCTGCCTTCCCCGATATCAATCCAGTTAAGCATGGACCACATCTGGATCTGCTGCGTATAGTCTTCCGTATCCGGATAGCCCCTGAAGCGCAGGGGGACCCCGTTGTCGCGCGCATATCCGTCAATACGGGACAGCGAGTTACTGAGAGCGCTGTCTGGATACGCCTCCAGTTTATTTTCAGCCTCCTTTATCACACTGTCTATCCGGGCGAACATGTCACGCATGGCGATCACCGAGTCCAGAACACTGCAGATCTCCGGGGTGTGCCGCGGGTTCATCAGCGACAGGACGAGTGTCCCCTGGCCCAGGGTTTTGTTAATTGCCTTCAGATGAGCCTGGTCAAGCTCATAGAACCAGGTAAAGCGCTGAAGATAAACGTGGCGAACCAGTGCTTCAGCAGTAACGGTACTTTCCTTGTAATTCCTGATTGAAAATCGCAGGTTGTCGCTGGCGCGCGAAAGCGGCTGTAGCCCTTTATTGTCAGCGCGGAGTTGCTGGCAAATCTGAAAGAAGATGTTCAGGCGCGCCATCAGAGGAAACATCTCTGCATCCTGACCGGCCGGAGTAAATTTCCCGCGAATACCCTGTGCAATAAAGGAACGCAGGACATCTGAACGTGACGGCTTATACTGGCTGTCAATGCTGTCAATAAAATTATCCAGTTCCTCAAGTTGCTGCTGAGGAAGACGAAGTTCAATACGTTGATCTTTCATGTCCATCAGGACCTCACTTTTTTGCGTGCTGATTTTATAATATAGGTGTACGGCATAAAGATGTAAGTGTACGGGTTGTTGACGTACACGTCCAGTTAAAACCCGATTTTCTTTTCTCTTTCTTCTCGGATCCGAAAAAAGTAAAAACCGGATCCGCACTTTCCCAGCCTGAAGTGACGTCGTTGGCCATTCAGCTTTATTTCTGAATTGTGCCCTACTGAGAAGCAGCTAACTCAATTTCGGAATCGGCGCAGATGAGTTTCTGGAACAAAATAAATGTTGCCGCGCGCCCGTGAGCATGCCACGTACAGCCTGTTACGGGACGACGGTGGAAGGGCTGCCAGTTCCTGACGGGTTAGAAGCTTCCAGTGGGCGGGTCCCATCACAATGCAGACATCCTGAAAGTGGTCGAGCCCTTTACTGACGCCCCAGTTCATGGAATAGCAGTCGTAACGGTGATGTTCACGATAGAAGAGCTTAATCACCGTATTATCGGCGTGCAGGGTGGCTGTGCGCTCTGCATCTGTGATCGTTTCAATCAGGGTGGCATGTATCCCATGGGCAGCGATACGGATGTTCAGTTGCCCGGTGATAAACTCGCACACTGAAACCGAGCAACGCCATGTTCGGTTGAGCGTATCCCGGTCAACCGTGAAACCTGCTGCGTCGAAGCGGGCCTCATATCGCGTAATGTCATCGTGCAGCGTTGAATTAACGTTGCCGTCATGGCTTGTATCAAAGGTATGTTGATAAAAATCGCCGCAACACAGCACAGTGATTTCCGCGCGGCAGAGCTCCAGCAGAAAATTAAAGTCATGTCCGGCAAAGTCTTGGACTTCATCGACAAGCAGTTCATCGTAGTAACGGGCAAGCCGGGTACGGATATCCGGCAGCAGCCCCCGGGCTGTCAGCAAGTGTGCGAGCCTCCGGTGATACAGCCGTCCGGAGGGATCCTGATAATGCCGGGCATTCGTGCGCGGTAGTCTGGGTGGGGGCTGGTCGAAGCTCAGGCCACGCGATGCCAACTGCTCCTGCAGGAAAGGCCGGAAGCAAAAACCGTGCAGAAACTCAAACCAGGTCATTACCCTGATACCGTCCGGGATAAAGCCAAAACGTCTTATAATCTGCGCCCGCAGATGCGCTTCATTATTCACGGTGAAGGTCAGGATCAGCGTCCGTCGGTCCTCACTCAACCGCCGTATCAGCAGCGTGGTCTTGCCCGAGCCGGCAACCGCAAATATCACTCTCTTATCCATGCCAGTGCCTCCTGAATATAATCAGGTACTGTCAGCTCTTCGGCGTGCAGCTGTAACAGCCGGAATGCTGCTTCTGCCTTATTGGCCAGCATGTAATCCTGCACCGTGAGTGTCCGGCGGGTTCCGCGGAAAAGCGCATCACACAGACCAGCGTTATCCTGATACAGGCAGATTTCAAATGTGGATCGGTTGTTGTCGCGATCAGCAAATACCCGGGAGCGAGAACAAAGCACGTCAGCATAGCGTTCATCGCAGTTTTGCTGATAGTTGCCGTCATTGTCGCGAAGGGCCGCGACGCGATTTTCCAGAAGACGGGCCAGTTCAAGATAACGACGGAAACTTGTTCCGCCGATAGCGATGATGTGAACCCCGTCATCCTCCGGCGCCCTGCCATACAGGCGGCGATAAAAGGCCTCGATCAGAATAAACTCAGCATCCCCCTCCACGAGCAGCACACGTCTGGCCAGCGCAAATTCCAGCACGTTATTATCCGGTGCTTTCATGAAGAAGGCGGCAGTCTCAGCGGAAAGTTCATTCATCAGTACCGGCCGGGTAGACCCGAGGAGGATTGCCTTACGTAGATCGAGGCGGGAGGAGATATGGCTGCTGTGTGTGGCAATAAACACCTGCGTCTGCCGTTCAGTGGCAAGCTGATTAACCAGCCTCTTCATACTGACATGGCTGAGATGATTCTCTGGCTCCTCAAGCAACAGTGCGTGGAGCTCTCCCTGCTGCTGATGCCGCTGCAGCGCAAACTCCGTTTTGATGAAGCACTGCCTTCCTTTTCCACGGTGACGAATGGAAATACCGTCCTCGGTAATGTCCAGATTCGCCTCAAGACCTGATTTAGCACCGGAACGCACGCCAAACTGATACGTTTCCAGCGTGTCGTTTATGGCTGACAGATGCCGGGTGCAGAAGAGCATTTTCTGTTGCCGGTAACTGTTTTCAAGCCGGTACCGGTCGGCCACCGGCACATTGACGCTGTAAACTGTGCGCGTATATTCCTGTGCGGCGTGCTCGTTATCGATGCGTGCACTGTCTAACAGCAGATGGCGCAGATAGCGTCTGAAGCCGGCGAAATGACCACCGGAGAAGGTACTAAACCGCACGGAATAGTATTCATAGGGAAAATTATCGGGATCCTGCTGTAGTACATTGTGAATATCCTGACCGTATTCCTCCGTCATTGGTGCAATGCGCATTCTGAGACCATCCGCATCTATACCCGCCAGATTTTGCCTACCGTTCAGGTCAGGATCTCCCCCATTACTCAGGAAAACGTCAGCTGTCAGCACGGGTAACAGCTCGGTGCGGCGCTCACCTTCCTGAAAATGCCTGACTGCTGCCTGGGACAGAAGCGATTCTACACCCAATGCCTCGACCCGGTGCCTGCTGTCACTCAGCACAAGGTCAAGGGCCAGCAGAATAGTACTTTTCCCGGACTCATTGTCACCGACCAGAATGTTACGGTCATTAGTGAAGCGCAGGTCCAGTTCCGGAAACTTTTTAAAGTTTTGCAGCATAAGCCGCGTGATCAGAGGCATCTTTTATTCCTTTATATACCGCTGACTGCAAGAGTGTCCGGCAGCGCCAGACCGCCTATTTTGTTTTACAGCGTTATCTTACCCAGTCTTCCAGCACAAGACCCGGCACCCGCTCAAACTCCCGCGTATTATTGGTCACCAGCACAGCGCCGGCGGCGATGGCGTGTCCGGCAATCGCCGTGTCGTTCGGGCCGATCGGCGTCCCGGCCAGACGCAGCGCCACTTTAATCTCCGTGGTGGCGTCCACCGCAGCGCGGTCCCAGGGCAGGACGGCGTCGAGGCGGGCGCAGAATTCATCAACCAGCTGGACGTGACGCGGCGAGGCCTTCGGGCCGGTGGCGCCGAAGCGCATCTCGGAGTAGGTAATGGCCGAGACCACGATACGGTGGCCGCGCAGCACCGCCTGCTCCAGACGCTTCAGCACCGCTTCCGGCTGCTCGCGCATGATGAACGAGCAGATACAGGTGTCGAGCATATACATTTTGTTCACAGGTTAAATCGTCCTTCGTCGCTGACAACGTCCTCGCGCTCCGCCATAAAGTCCGGATCGGCTTTTTCGAGCTCCAGGAATGAGCCCCAGGTCGGCCGGACGGGGCGCAGGATAATGCTGTCCCCTTCCCGGACGATCTCCAGCTCGCTTACCCCCTCAAAATCCAGATCGCGGGGCAGACGGATGGCGCGGTTGTTGCCGTTTTTAAAAATAGAAACTGTGCGCATGGTTTTTCCTCATATGCTGAGAGTGCCAGGGAATATTCCCGCATAGGTGAAGTATATGCCTCTGGAACAGTTTTGTATAGGTAAAGCATATGCAGATGTTGAGGATATGCGTATGTTATACCTATGCAGATGTCCGGCATATGGATATGTTTGGGGTATGCCTGCATCTCTCGTTTTCCGCTGAGATCCGAAAAAAGGGAGTTTCGGATCTCCGCACAGCGGGTGGCGGTTTTTTGCGCAAAATTCGCCTATGTGGGAAATATTTATTTTTAAAACACTATATAATGTATAATGGAGTGTTTTCAGTGAGGGCGTAAGACGCCTGAACGCGGCTGGGCGGCGTGAAACACCCGTGCTACACTTCCGAAAACGGCCTGTGGGGAATAACTCGGAACCGTGCAAAGGGTGCCGTCACTAATTGCATTTCGTGAAAATTATCAGGCTATTTTTATGTGTGGTGACAGTAAGACAAGTGACTATATCTTGGCTTATTATCCCCCCCTTCATTTATCAGACCTGAATACCATCACTTAACGTCACCTTTCTCAATGTTCACCGGCACAATGGCCAAAGGAAGAAAAGTATGTTTGCATCGATCACCGGAAAAGAAGGGTTCGGCTATCAGTTTGAAAAGATCCGCAACGCGGTCGCGCACAGGAATGAAAGTAACGTGCATGCGGCCACCCAGCTTGGCCTGGATATCCTGGAGCAGAAGTACGCGGAGTTTGGGCAGGAACTGGACGCGGCCGGTGAGCTCGCGGACTGGGCGTATGACCTGGCCACCTACCGCCACGCCATTGAGGTACTGCGCGGCTATTTTACCGGCAACCCGCGCGGGCTGACCGAGCGCGATGCCTGCATCTATTATCACTACCTGGAAACCGAGCATGAGCAGTTCTGCGCGATCGCGCAGGAGATTATTGCTGAAAAAAATCACGAGAACGGGGCGGGCTGAAGATGGCCAAATCGCCAAAGCAACCGTTGTTTACCTATGCCAAAGACTGGCACAACAACGCCTGTATCAACGGCTTCCACCCCGAGCACTGGGCCTATTCGGAAGGGTACAGGCAGGCGGCCGAGTTGCTGATTGCGCACGTCGACACCACCGGCAGCGACCAGGATACGCTGGTGTACCCGATTGTGTTTCTGTACCGACACCACGTTGAGCTGATGCTGAAAAAAATCATCAGCACGGCCCTTGATCTGGTCGCACTCCCGGAACGTTATAAACAGAAAACGGACAATCACAACCTCAATACGCTCTGGCCAATGGCCAGGTCGCTGGTTATTGACATTGATAACACCTTTCCTAAGGATAATTACGCGACCCTCGACGCCGTGGTTAACGCCTTTATTGAGTCAGATGCACGGGCCACGGCATTCCGTTATGCGCAGAACCGGACCGGAGAACCCAGCCTGGCGGGAATGCAGTACATCAATACGCGGCACTTTGGTGAGATGATGGGCAAGGCCTCCTGTGAGCTGGACTGCATGGATTCGCACCTGTTGTATCTGCGCGGTCTGCAGAATGAACAGCGAGCCGATTGGGGGTGTTAACCCTGAGGAATACGCCGCTTAGGCCGTTGTTGACCCACGGCTGACGACACTAAAAATACCGGGTATGAATGATATGACGATGCTTATCCCACAGGATTTTAACTCACAGTCTTTGCCACAGACCGTCTCAATAGACTACTCCGCCGCGCTGGCCCTGCGCCGCATGGCTCAGACCCACGGTGATATGCCGGAGTATCTGCTCGCCGTGGAGGTCAGCGCATTGCTGCACTACCTGCCTGATTTGTACCAGCAGACCTGCATCGATACGCTGTGGAACACCGGCGCGCGCATTAACGAGGGGCTGGCCCTGACGCGCGCCGATTTTTCACTGTCACCGCCGTACCCCTACGTGTCGCTGGTCACGCTCAAACAGCGGCAGGAAAAGGCCGCGCGCGGTCCGGGCGCGCCGTCGAAAAAGATCGTGCCACACCGGCTGGTTCCGCTGTCCGATAACCAGTATCTCAACCGGCTCAACAGCATGATCGCCACGCTGCGCATTCCGTTCGAGCGAAAAAACAAGCGCACCGGCCGCATGGAGGCTGCGCGGATGTGGGAGGTGACCGACCGTACGGTGCGCACCTGGCTGAACGACGCGGTGGCCCGGGCCGCCGGTGACGGCGTCACCTTCTCAGTACCGGTCACGCCGCACACGCTGCGGCACAGCTACGCCATGCACATGCTGTACTCCGGGGTGCCGCTGAAGGTGCTGCAGGGACTGATGGGGCACAAAAGCATGAAGTCGACCGAGGTCTACACGCGAATATTTGCGCTGGACGTGGCGGCGCGCCACCGGGTGCAGTTCTCCATGCCCGGCGCCGACGCGGTGGCCATGCTCAGGCAGACTTCATGATCAAGTGGTACCCTATTATCGCTTATCAGCGAAACAGTTCTTTTGGCGGAGAAGAAAGACAGATACTTCCGTCGTGTCATCTTTTGCTGGATCACTAAATTTGTTAAATAACTGTAGAAATGATCACAGACTAGTTTTTGATAAAGTTCGTGACGGAGAATTTAGGAAAGAATTGCAACCCATACAATATGGCCATGCGGATCTGTTAACTTCATGATTGAGAGGGAGATATTATAATATTTTAACCAACGCCTTGCTGGATTTTGAAGCCTTATGAGGTTATAATTTCTCATAATGTGAGGCTTTTTTGAAACTTAAAATGGTATGAGCTACTATCGGATGCTAGTTAGGAATTTTAAAATGGCTCTGTATTTAGCGTAACCATTACAAGCGCCTTAGTACTAAAATGACCATAAAACATGCTTGTTATATTAATTTTAAATTGAAAAGGTGAGGATCATGAAAAAGTTTATGTTTGTGTTAGCAGGTTTGATATTGTCTTTGTTAGTCATACACTACTCCCCACTTAATCCTTTAGGAAGCCAGTATACGGCTCATCCTCTCTTAAGTCTTGTCGGCAGCTTGCTTCTTGTATGTTTCATGCTTAAAGCTGGATCTTGGATCTCAGAAAAAACCAACTCACATCATAAAGATAGCGTTTGACTCCCTATTTACTTATAAAAGCCATTTTAAAATGGCTTTTATAGATTAATTAACGATGATTTAAATCATTTAACCTGTCTGAATCAGTAATTCTGACAATGCAATGTTTTAGGGCTGAAAAATGATAGGCGACGCCTCAGAAATACCTAAAATTAAAAAAAAATCATTAGTTATAATATTTTCTTACCTATTATTTACCATCTCTCCTTATATTCTAACGAGTTATTTTCAAGTTGGGTTTGACGACGCAATAGTATTTATGCTGATTTGTCAACTATCTCTTTCCACGTACATTTATAAAAATTTTTCAAAAAAAATAAACGGCATTAACTTTAGTTTCTCGGCCTCACAAAGCAATATCATTACACTTTTAATTTTACTGCTATTTTGCTTTGTAGCCTCAGAGTTAATTCATATCCACAGCCAGCGGGCTGGGTATGATAGCACCCCTGTTACTATCCCTCTCTTCATCGTGCTCGTATTTATTGCCCCATTATACGAGGAGATTTTTTTTAGAGGATTTATATTGGGTGTTATTAGTTTGAAATCCAATAACAACAGGTTGGTGAGTTGTTTAGTAACTACCTTTATTTTCTGTGCATTTCATTTCAACTCTTACGAAATCTATCAACAGTTAAATATTTTTATTTCTGGATTGTTGCTTTGTTACATAAGTATACGCACTGGCGGGCTTCTTTATCCTGTCATTTTACACTCATGCATGAATTTTTTGAGTTTAACGTTGCAGTAAGCCTTTTCACAGTTTTTGAACATAATGCTCTTAATTACCCTAAAGTGATAATCACTTTAGGGTAATTTAGCTTAATAAAGACTATTCACCAGCCTTTACCAATGGCATTGACCATTAACACTGTTAGCATTGGAGTCGCCGCCAAAAGCGCCGCCGCGACCGCCATTATCGGACAGGCATTTACTTGCATTTTTAGCCACACCCACCGCCATTTTCCCTGCGTTAGGAAAATTTTTTGCCAGAGCACCAAAAACCCCATTTGCGCACTCAACCGTTCCAGGACCACCGTATATATGAGTAGGCGCATTTTGAGCCATATGGCTCCAAGAAGATCGATTGTGTTGGTTGTTTCGACTACTGCCGCCTTCGTAATTAGAGTTAGCATTTCCGCCTGCGACTAAAGCTAATTCAGATTGAGAAAGTTCTTTTATCATTTTTTACCCTCGCTATGATTAGATTGTTTTCTACTATAGATTTGGTCTCCACCAAAAAAATCTTTAGCAGTGATGCGGACACTTGCAACAGGAGAAAGTCTATAACCCTTTTTTACCTTTTTACCAATACACATATCCATTCCATATAAAGAATGAAATACAAAGCAAAAACACGTCTGTACTGTGATAGCTTTCTCTTTTCGTAAACCTCTTCATCAAATGTCCAAAGTAGTTATACGCCAAAAGTAAGCTTTTTGTCAGTTTTTAAATATTTAGTTACATTTAGTTTCGATTTTTTAAAACTTTGTCAAAAGCCATTTTCTTTTGTATTTGTCGATTTGCGTTTAAACAATATGACAAGGTTTAATTTTTTTGTAAATCATTGAAATATATGAATATATTAATTCACTGAGTTTATCCTCACCCGACGTATGTTCGGCGGAAAAGGACATCAAACATAACAGTGATACCATTCTGGACTGGATATAGCCCGGTTCTACGTGATGACCCAAGATTGGATCTCATTTGCGACCAAGTTCGCAGAGGTTGAAAGAGATAAAATGTCTGGCCAGAATCGCAAGCATCGAGGATTTACATGCTTCTGCATAAGTAAATTTCAGTATAAGACGTTAAATAGGCTTTTAAAATAACATTTGTTGTAGCAACGTAAAGTTATGTAATAATGAACGTGATGTATCACCTACCCACTCGATAAGGATGTACAGACCGTGTTTCGCCAGGAAGCGATCGATAATCAGAAAATGAAATGGCGTGGTAGAGCGCTTCTCCTGCCCGGAATTCCCTTTTGGGTTACCCCCTCCTTATGCCTCATCTTTATTACAGCCTTCCTGACCTTTATTATCACTGTAAACTACACCCGCAGAGTTAATGTCACCGGAGAGATTAGTACATATCCGCGCGTGGCTAACGTTTATTCTGGGGTTCAGGGGGTGATCGTCAAAGAATTTGTTACTGAAGGGCAGGTCATCAAAACGGGCACGCCTATTTACCAGATTGATGTAAGCAAAAGCACCCGCAGCGGCGTTGTCAGCGACAACCAACGCCGGGATATAGATGACCAGCTTGATCGCATTACACAAATCATCAGCCGGCTGGAAAGCAGCAAAAAAGACACTGTCGGGATGCTGGAGAAACAAAAGGCACAATATACCGCAGCTTTCCAGCGCTCCACAGACATACTCAGGCGCGCTGAGGAAGGGCTCCGTATTATGAAAGAGAATATGGAAAACTACCGGCAATACCAAACGAAGGGGCTTATCAATAAGGATCAACTCACCAATCAGGTGGCGTTGTATTATCAACAGCAAAACAATCTATTGGGTCTCTCAGCCCAAAACGAGCAAAATTCCCTGCAGATCACCGCGTTGGAAAGTCAAATTCACACTCAGGCCTCAGAGTTTGATAACCAGATTTATCAGATGGAACTACAGCGTTACGAACTGAAAAAAGAGCTGCTGAATATCGATGCCGGCGGAACCATCATCGTCCGTGCTCTGGTTGAAGGTCGCGTCGACTCCCTTAGCGTCACGGTAGGACAAATGGTCAACGTTGGCGACAGCTTACTGCAGGTGATACCACACAGCATTGATCACTACTCTCTGGTACTTTGGGTACCCAATGATGCTATTCCCTATATCTCCTCGGGTGAGCGGGTCAACATTCGCTATGAAGCTTTCCCAGTAGAGAAGTTTGGGCAGTTCGCCGGCACGGTGTCAGTGATTTCCAAGGCACCGGCGTCACCCAAGGAAATGCTGACCTATCAGGGGGCGCCTAAAGCCGCGCTGACTTCTACAATCCCTTACTACAAAGTTATCGTCAGACCCGAGAAGCAGACCATTAGGTATAATGGTAAACGCCTGAGCCTGGAAAACGGGATGAAAGCCGAGAGCACGCTTTTTTTGGAAAAAAGGAAAATATATCAGTGGATGCTATCACCGTTCTACGACATGAAAAACAGCGCGTCGGGACCGGTCAATGAGTAGGCTCTCTGTCAAAAAACTGCTCGGCAAACTCGACATCCGGCTTCGGCAACGCGTCCCGCTAGTCCATCAAACTGAGTCCTCTGAGTGTGGCCTCGCTTGCCTGGCGATGATCTGTGGCCACTATGGTAAGAACGTCGACCTGATTGCACTACGCCAACAGTTCAACCTCTCGGCGCGTGGCGCAACATTGTCCGGATTAACCGGTATTGCCGAACAGCTGGGCTTATCCTCACGCCCTCTTTCATTGGATATCGACGATCTCAGCGCACTAAAAAAGCCTTGCATATTGCACTGGGAGTTTAACCACTTTGTCGTTCTGGTGAGCGTCAGGCGTAATTACGTGGTCATACATGACCCGGCCCGAGGCCGCAGAACGATTAATATGGCGGAGCTGTCGCACAGTTTCACCGGCGTGGCAATGGAGGCCTGGCCAGGAGCAGCGTTCAAAGCAGACACCGTGCAAAATCGGCTCAGGCTTAGCACGCTCATGGGCAGCGTACATGGGCTAAAAGCCACGCTAGGTAAGATTTTTTGTCTGTCACTGGTGATTGAAACCATCAACCTTGTGATGCCGGTGGGTACACAACTGGTGATGGATCATGCGATCCCTGCCGGCGATCGCGGACTGCTGACCTTAATCTGCGCGGGGCTGTTGTTCTTTATTCTGCTGCGGGCAGCAGTCAGCATGGTGCGGGCCTGGTCTTCCTTGGTCATGGCTACCCTCATTAACGTACAGTGGCAATCTGGGCTGTTCAACCATCTGTTGAGACTTCCCCTGGGTTACTTTGAACGTCGCAAACTGGGTGATATTCAATCGCGCTTTGGCTCTCTGGATGCATTGCGCAGCACCTTCACGGCCAGTATTGTCGGCGCCATCATGGACATGATCATGGTGATCGGCGTGCTCGTGATGATGATTTTGTACGGGGGGGGATTAACCTGGATAGTTATGGCCTTCACTGCCATATATGTACTCCTTCGCCTGCTGACCTACAGTTATTACAGGCAACTGTCAGAGGAGTCTTTAGTAAGAAATGCCCGAGCTGGCTCATATTTCATGGAAACTCTTTACGGCATCGCCACTGTTAAAATGCAGGGGATAGCAGAAAGACGCAGTGCCCACTGGCTCAACCTGGAAATCGATACCATCAATACCGGGATCCGCGTTACTAAGATGGACATGCTGTTTGGCGGCATTAACACCCTTGTCTCTGCCTGTGATCAGGTGGTTATCTTATGGTTGGGAACCAGCCTGGTAATCGATAACCAAATGACTATCGGTATGTTCGTCGCGTTCGGCGCTTTTCGCGGACAGTTCTCTGACAGAATTGGGTCGTTAACCAATTTCTTACTGCAATTGCGTATGATGAGCCTGCACAACGAGCGGATTGCCGATATCGCCCTGCATCCGCAGGAAAACCGTAAGCCAGACCTCCCTTATGAGGCTCGTCTTCAGCCGATGTCGCTGGCAACGCGAGAACTTAGTTATCGTTATGACAGCCAGTCTCCGCCCATTTTCAACGGGCTGGACATCACTATCGCACCAGGTGAAAGTGTGGCTATTGTTGGGCCGTCCGGCTCGGGCAAAACCACCCTGATGAAGGTTCTGTGTGGACTGTTTTATCCTGATTATGGCCGAGTCGAGGTGAACGGTATCGATATTCAGCAATTGGGTATCAATAATTACCACAAAATGATCGCCTGCGTAATGCAGGATGACAAGCTGTTCTCTGGCTCCATCAGGGAAAATATTTGCGGATTCTCAGACGAAGTGGATGAAACCTGGATGCAGGAATGTGCCCAAGCCAGCTACCTGCATGATGTCATCAAGCAAATGCCCATGGGATATGAAACCCTGATCGGTGAATTAGGGGAAGGGTTATCAGGTGGTCAAAAACAACGACTGTTCCTTGCTCGGGCGATTTACAAGAAACCTGCAGTCTTGTTCTTAGATGAGGCTACCAGCGCCCTGGACAAGGAAAGTGAGACTATGGTGAATCTCGCGATCAAAACTTTAGACATCACAAAGGTAATCATTGCGCATCGAGAGACGACGATAGCTTCGGCAGACCGGGTAATTTATCTGGAATGAGGATTGCAGCGTTGCGCTCACACGCAAAATAGCGTTAAAAATCTTCGTTTCATGTAGTATCTTTGCTTTCAACTTTTCAAAAAAACACACGCGTACGCAGGAACCGGCAATGGAAGTGGACAGCCATTACCTAAACATTTTTCCCTTTGCCTTTTATGATCATCAGTCCTGCTATGCGTGAGTATTTTGTTTGTCTTTGCCGTGTGCAGCCAACTGATCGCGTATTTAACAAATAGCACAGTGAATAGTTTTATAAAGATAGTTAGGTATAATTTATTGGTTTTCATCCTAGCGGTTATTCGTTGTGAATACCCATTTAACTAAGAAACTTAAAAAAATGAGAAAAATATTAATAGCATTTATTGCGGCTATTGCCTCTACAGGTGTGAATGCAAATGTCGTTTCTATCCGGGGTGATACGGTAACAAACGGTGAGGTTAACGAAGTCGGGGTTTACTTTAACGGCTTAGTAAATAATCAAACAGTGACCTGGTTGATATCCTCGCTTGCGGATGTCCAATCAAACTATCGCAACGTAAAGAACATTGATCTTTACCTTAACAGCGACGGTGGAGATATGGATGCAGGATACGTGGCATACGAGGCTCTTCGAAAAAATCCACAAAAGCTGAGTATTATTAACGCTTCTATGACAGGGTCAGCAGCCACGATGATTTACTGCGCATCGAGTGAGCGCTATACCATGCCCATGGCGAGATTTATACTGCATCCCGCTGCATTGGGTTATGAAAAAGTTGACTATATGAAACCTGATCAGGCACGAAGGATCTTGGAGGAAGATGACAGTTACAACGCATTGTTCCGAAACGTCTACACATCTTGCACAAAGCTTACTCCGGCTGAATTGGAGAAAATAACAGCTTCCGAGTCAGGACGCGTTATTTATAGCGCAGAGCAGGCAGAGAAAAATGGTTTAGCCAATAAAGGAGTAAAGGATAGCCACAGTTACCCATTGACATATTTCATTACGGACTCTCAGAGTTAATTATTCATCACCTAAGCCGTATCTTTATAACGGGTTATAGCTAATTTCGGCACTGTTGCAAAGTTCGCGATGAGGTAGCCTTTTGTCTTATTCAAAGGCCTTAAATTTCAAAAACTCTGCTTACCAGACGCATCTCGACGAGGGGATCGCCATAATAAAATGCTGAAGCCTGGCCCTTGCGTAGTGCACGCATCACCTCAATACCTTTAATTGTGGAGTAAGCCGTCTTCATGGATTTAAATCCCAGCGTGGCGCCGATTATCCTTTTCAGCTTGCCATGGTCGCATTCAATGACGTTATTCCGGTACTTAATCTGACGGTGTTCAACGTCAGGCGGACATCGACCTTCGCGTTTGAGCAGGGCAAGCGCACGGCCATAGGTGGGGTGACCTGTTCCCAGTTGATTGACACACGGCATCGTTAGCAAATTCCATGGCGACTCAATTACGAACGTCTGCTGATCGCTCATAGCCGCCCTTGCTCGTAGCAGTGGGCAGCTTTGTGCCATGAGCGTACACCATCACCCGCCATATTGCGGGTGCATTTTTCCGGCGGTTCACCCTCAGCCGTTCGTAGCTGAGCTACTTTTTGCTAACAAGATAAGCAGCAATGGCCGTTAATCCACCTATAAGGGGCATAGGCCCAGCGCCTGCCAGGAAGTTATCGCGATCTATCTGGTTATCTCGGCGAATATCAGCAAAGCGTGCAAGCGCGTTTTTTTCATTCGTGGCACTGACCTCTTCAAACTGTTTTTCGTAGCCTTGTTCAATCAGTTGAGAAGCTTTGCCCACGTCCGAGCTTTCCAGTACAACAATTTGCTTACCCTTTTGAAAAAAAAGTAATTCAGCATTTCGTGCTCCATGTAGAAAAGGTGATATTTAAAAGAATATGTCCAGTTTGAGGGGATCCTGAAAACATTTTCAAGTTTATTTTTTAATCCGGTAAGAACTTCGATTTCTTATTAGCAATCCTTTGGCCTTGTGAGGGGCATATCCGTTTTTCACTCATAGCCCCATAGTTGCAGCCGTGGGCAGCTTTGTGCCAATAGCGGACGTTGTTGGCATAGTGTTATGTTGTTAACTGGGAGAAGTTCATAGGGTGTGCGGTTCGAGCAATGAGGGAGCTGTCTGACACTAATTAATGATGGAGAAGATGAATGACAAGTGATTTGATCGCGGTTTCTGCTATTGGCGTAGCTATCCTGTTTGGTGCAATGAGCCCGGGAGTTAGCTTTCTTCTCGTCGCCCGAATGGCCATGTCCAGTTCGAGACGGGCGGCTTTATCTGTTGCTGCAGGTATGGGTTTTGGTGCGTCTGTTTTTGCTGCCATAGCGTTAGCAGGTCTTCACACCCTGCTGACTCTGGTC
The DNA here is from genome assembly GCF_963881615.1 of Rahnella sp. CJA17(1/100). NCBI lineage: Bacteria > Pseudomonadati > Pseudomonadota > Gammaproteobacteria > Enterobacterales > Yersiniaceae > Rahnella > Rahnella sp. CJA17(1/100). The sequence continues at coordinate 22,964 of NZ_CAWOJA010000026.1, forward strand.
CCATCACTTTACACAGGACTTAAGGTTGCAGGCGGTTGCTATCTTTTATGGCTGGCGTTGAAAATGTTTCGTCGTCCTTCAAATCGTTTTAATGATTCTGCCGGTACAGAGGAAGTAAGCGTCTCAAAAGCTTTTATGACTGGCGTTTTTACGCAAATCAGCAATCCCCATACTGCGCTGGTATTTGCCAGTATTTTTTCCGCAGCGCTTAGCAAAAATATTCAGCCTGTTATGTACATCATCCTGCCCACAATGGCATTCGTTATTGATGTGCTCTGGTATGCAGTCGTTGCGTGCTTATTATCAACTGACGGGCCACGTCAGGCTTACATGAAATACCGTAAGTTTATAGATAAACTAAGCGGAGGCCTTATGGCCTTTTTGGGAATACGACTGCTGTTGAAGTGAGACTGACGAGTACGATGTCGTCTAGTGATACGAAGTGTTCATGTACGCTCCTCGCTCAAACGGGCCTGTCATCCCTGCTTAAGAAACAGGCTTAACGTAGGATGTTTTTCGTTTTCAAAACGGCCCTCTATCTTGCTTTTTTCATAGCTGGAAGATTTCATATTCACAACACGGACGTTATGGCAAATTCGAGCGATGGAAAACGATAAATAATGAGTGAATGCACGGATGGAAATTGCGATATGTTGTGTTGCAGATGTGCCGGAACTAGCCAGTCTTTTTGTCGAAATGGAGAATTATTACTTTGGTCACGGCGTTGTCAGCTATGACGATATGAGTACTTATCTTGCAGACAAAGTGTTCTCCACCTACTCAGGCGTGACGGTTGTCGGCGCTCGTAAAAACGGGGTGCTTGTGGGGTTTGCGACTTTCACGTTGATGTTCCCTGCGCCGCTTTGCTCCGCCCAGGCGTTTATGAAAGAGCTCTTTACATCAGAGATTGCACGAGGTCAGGGGGTCGGTAAATCGTTGATTCGGTTTATCGCAAACTTTGCTATTAAACACGGTTGTTCACGCCTCGACTGGACGGCGGAGAAATCCAATCCCAAAGCGGGGGCGTTTTATTTGTCCC